>NZ_JBFAKG010000040.1:0-91428 GCF_040655595.1 Saccharopolyspora sp. NPDC050389 | reverse complement strand
GGCGAAGATCTGCAGGATGAGCAGCGTCACCGGTCGCTTCGGCGTGTGCACGTGCGCAGGCGCGTTCTCGGGGGCGTAGGTCATGGTCGGTGTTTTCTCCTCTTGGGGGTGCAGTGCCGCGTGTCGCCCGACGCGCCGGAGGAGTGGGTTCCAGCTGTCGATGCGACAGTTGTTCAGATGCAGCCCACTCGGTGGCGGTTCAGAATTCCCGCCAACCGTTATCCCCTCGAAACCAACGGTGGTCCCGGAACCCGGTTTCCGCAAGAAGAAATCCGCAGATCAGTTGCGCTGTCATCGAGATCGGCGCAGACCGTCCACAGTGGCGTCTGGTCAGGCGCGGTACGGGAAGTTCAGCCGGCGGCGTTGCAGGAGCGCGCTGACCCCTTCGGCGCTCTCGCCGCAATCGCCGGATAGTTCGTGCCAGTGCTGGTGGCGCTCGTCGAGCGGTTCGCCCCGGCTGGCCATGTCGACGAGTTCCTTGGACGCCTGGACGGCCAGCTGGGACCGTCCGGCGATGGTTTCCGCAAGGGCTGCGGCGCTGTCGCGGGCGTCTTCGGCGACCTCGTCGACCAGCCGCATCTGGAGCGCACGGGTGGCGTCGAAGAAATTCGTCGAGAACAGCAGCAATTAGCGGGCAGGCGAGCAGCGCTCGCCCCACCACCTCCCCACGGTGCTGAAAGTGGCTATCCCGCAGCGAATCGGGAGTGCGGCTTGCTGTACGTCCTCGCCGCTGGAACAGCGATAGTCCAGCAACACCGCGAACTGTGGCTTGCCATGTTCCACAGGTATAGGTCCAGCGGGAACAGGTATTGGTGTGGTTCGTGCCACGTGGTGACGATGGACGCATGGACGAACCGTCATCGCAGGTGGCCTATCGCCACCACGGACGCCGAGTACGGCGACCTGTCCGGTGGTGCGGTCCTCGTCTGGGGTCGGTCGTGCTGCAGTCCTCCGCGGCCGACGTCCGAACAGTGCTGGTCAACGGTGAGGTGAGGAAGCGCGACGGGGTGCTGGTCGGTCCGGATCTGGACGCGGTACGCACCTGGGCCAACGCCGCGCTGCACCCGATTGAGAAGGCGGCGTCGCTGCCGGAGCACAGCTCCGCGGAGATCCACGGCTGGTTCATGCAGGCCGAGCGTGCCGCCTCGGTGAACTTCGCTGGGGCATACGCGCGCAATTGACCGCATTGCCCCACCCAGCCCTGCCCGGAAATCCGTCGGGCTGGCAATCATCCGAACCAGAAGGGAAGTTCTGTGACCACGGCTCTCCTCAAGACGCTCGACGTCGACGAGAACGCGATCTCCTACGACGAGCACGGCGAGCGCACCAACCCGACGGTGGTCCTGCTCACCGGGTGGTGTCAGGACCACCGGCTCTTCGATCCGCTGGTGCCGCGCTTGGCCGCGGACCACCACATCGTCCGCATCGACTGGCGCGGCTACGGCGCGGACCGCCGACCGGCTGCCGACTTCGGTCCGGCCGAGCAGGCGTCGGATGCGATCGCGGTGCTCGACGCTCTGGGCGGGAGCCCGCTGGCGCGGATGGCGGCGATGCGGGAGAACCGCCCGATCAAGCACCTGTTCTCCCAGCACACCGATCCCGGGTACGAGGTGGCGCAGGCGGACTTCCAAACGGAACACCCGTGGTTCAGCTACCGGAACCTGCGCGGCGAAACGCACTCCCCGACGCTGGATTCGCCGCAGCTTGTCGCCGCCGAGGTCCGCGCCCGCGCGACCGGCCGCTGAGGGCGGAACCATGTCCGATCCGAACGTCGACGCCGCGTACAACGTCCGCAACACGGTTTCGCCCGATGTGTTCGATCATGTGATCGCCGAGTACCGGAGGCGTTCGCAGGTCGCGGTCGAGGGGCTGCGTGGCTTCACCGGCGTGGCTTATGACCCGCTCAGCGAGCAGAGGCTGGACATCTGGGGCGTCGGGCCGCGCCCGCGCCCGGTGTTCGTGGTCGTCCACGGGGGCTACTGGCGGATGCTGTCGCGCGAGGACACCGCTTTCATGGCGGGTGTTCTCGCCGACGCCGGAGTTGCCACGGTCAGCATCGACTACGGGCTCGCGCCGGGCACCCCGATCGAGGAGATCGTGCGCCAGGTGCGCACGGCGATCGCGCATGTCCACCACTACGGACACCGGTACGGCCTGGATCCGGAGCGGATCACGGTGGGCGGTAGTTCCGCAGGCGGCCACCTGGCTGCCTGCACGATGGTCGCCGGCTGGCAGCGGCAGCTCGGCCTGCCCGATGACGTGGTCAAGGCCGCGCTGCCGATCAGCGGGCTGTTCGAGCTGCGCCCGCTGGTGACCTCGTTCGCCAACCAATGGCTCGGCCTCGACCTGGACCGGGCGGCCGCGATGAGTCCGATGTGCCACGCGCAGCAGCCCGGTCCTCCGGCGCTGATCGCCGTCGCCGAGCACGACGGCAGCGGGTTCCTGGAGCAGAGCGCGCGATTCCACCAGCGATGGGCCGAGCACTCACCGAGCGAGCTTTTCGTGGTACCCGGGCGGAACCACTACGACGTCTTCCTCGACCTAGCGGATCCGGACTCGGCCCTCACCGCGAAGCTGCTCGCCCTGATCGAGCGGACCAGCGGTGAGCAACCACGTTCGCCGCTCCCGCAGGACGCCTGATGGACCTGCCCCGCTTGCTCGACGGCCGGCTCAAGATCCGGCACCTGATCCTGGTGGACGCCCTGACCAAGCAGGGCAGCGTGGTGGGCGCCGCGGCGGCACTGCACGTGACCCAGCCGGTGGCGACGCGGAGCCTCCACGAGGTCGAGGAGATCCTCGGCGTCACGCTCTACGAGCGCGGCCCGCGCGGCGTGACCCCCACGGTGTTCGGCGAGGCGTTCACCGGGCACGCGCGTGCCGTGCTTGCCCAGCTCGCCCAGGCTGGCCGCCACGTCGACGAGCTCGCTGGCGCGACGCGCGGCACGACCGTCGTCGGCACCCACCTGGCCGGGTCGAACATGCTGCTGCCCGCGGCCATCGCGCAGCTGAAGACGAAACGACCGCTGCTCACCGTGGTCGTGCGCGAAGGCACCCCGGAGAGCCTGCTGGTCGAGCTCGAAGCGGGGCGCATCGACATGATCGTCGGTCGGCTGACCGCGCCGAGCAACGAATCGGTGACCCGGATCGCCCTCTACCACGAGTCGGTCTGCCTGGTCGTGCGGGCGGAGCATCCGCTCGCGGCAGGCGACGCGTGCGGATTGGCGGAACTGGTGGGCTACCCATGGATCCTGCCGGGCGTCGAGACGGTCCTGCGACGCGAACTGGAGCAGTTCTTCTCCCAGCACTGCCTTCCGATGCCGGCGAACTGCGTGGAATGCACATCGTTCCTCACGGTGCGCCACCTGCTGATCGAGACCGATGCGATCGCGGTGCTGCCGAGCCTGATCTCCCACGACGACCTGCGGCTGACCACCCTGCCGTTCTCGTTGGATCCCGTTGGCCACAGCGTGGGGATGACGGTCGCCAAAGGACGCAGACTGAGCCCGTCCGCGCTCGCGTTGGCGGACGAGCTGCGCACGGTGTCGACGCGTATGCCCGAGAAGTAGGCGGTTTCCTTCGCGCCCCAAGCGATTCTCCATCAGCTCGGAAAGCTGAAGGAGCACCCGGAGCCGCGTCAGGCTCCTGCCGATGACCCGGAGGTTGGCAGGAGCCCGAACACGCGTCGGCTGCGGCGTCCTACGCCACGGGAATTCGCATCAGGTCTCGGGCGACGAGGATCTCGCCGTCGAAGTGGCGGCTCGCCTGCCTGATCCACTCGTCCTCGTCGAGGTCGTACGGGATGAGGTGCCAGAGGACCAGGGTGCGCACGCCCGCATGCTTCGCGATCCTCCCGGCGCTCTCGGCATCGGTGTGCGCGCGGGCGAAGTGCCGCTGCAGCTTTATGACTCCAGCGTTCGTGCCCGCGAGCAGCCGGTCGAGGTGGTTCGGCGAGTAAACCTCATGCACCAGGACGTCGGCGCCGCTGGCGAGTTCGGCGACCTGCTCGGAGGCAGCAGTGTCGCCCGACACGACCACCGAGGAGTCGCCGGCGTCGACCCGGTAAGCGAAAGCCGGCATCGGCGGGTGCAGCGCTGTGCCTGCGGTGATGGTCATCTCCCGGGTGGAGGCGACGACCCCGGGTTCTGCGACTTCGCGGACGCGCAGCAGGCCGGCCAACTCAGGCCTGCCGAGCAGTTCACGGTGCTCGATGTCGGGCCTGCCGACTTCCAGGATCAGTTTGACCATTTGCTCCAGCGGGGGCGGTCCGTACACGTCGACGGGACTGACTAAACCTGCGGTCCACGCCAGGTGGAGCAGGGCCCCGAGGTCCGCGTTGTGGTCGACGTGGTGGTGCGTCACGAGCACGGATCGAAGGTTGCGCAGGCTCAGACCTGCCGACACCAACTGCCTCGCTACGCCGTTGCCGCAGTCGATCACGTGGATGTCGTCGCCGCGCACGATCGCTGTCGCGGGAGCGGATCGTTCGCGGTTCGGCTGCGGTCCGCCGGAGCTGCCCAGGATGACGAGTTCCATTGTCCCTCTTCCCAAATCGATAGTTCGAAGATTCAGCGCACCTCGGTCGGTGCGCTCGTTTCGTGGACGGGCGCGGAATCTCGGCGCGGAATCGCGCTCGACGCGGCAAGGCTCAGCACGGAGATCGCCACCAGGTAGGCCGTCACCGACCACGACGATCGTGTTGCCGCGAACAGCGCGGAGGCCACCAGCGGCGTGATGCCGCCACCGAGCAGCGAGCCGATCTGATAGCTGATCGAGGCACCGGAATACCTGACTTCCACCGGGAAGAAGCTCGCGGTCAACGTACCGATGGGCGCGTTCGTGACAGACAGGACCAGCCCCATCGACACAATGAACAGCAGGATGACCGGTTCGTTGCCGGTGTTGATGATGGGGAAGAAGGCCAGGCACCAGGCGAGGCGAATGACCGACCCGTGCACGAACACCGTCCGCAGGCCGAACCTGTCACCGAGGCTGGCCCAGAACGGCACGGACACCAACCACGCCGCAGAACCAAGGATCACGCACCAGAGCAGGAACGACCGGCTCAGGTTCTGCGCGGTCGTGCCGTACGACAGCACGTAGACCATGAAGACGTACGCAGCAGTGCTGTTGCCGACGATGACCAGCGTGGCGTGGACGAGCGGCTTCCAGTATTGGGAGAGGACGATCGCGGCCGGTGCTCGATCGACGCGCTCGCGCTGCGCTGTCCGCACAAAATCCGGGCTCTCCTGCACATGCACGCGGAGGTAGAGGCCGACGGCCACCAGCACGATGCTGATGAGGAAGACGATGCGCCATCCCCATTGGACGAATTCCTCCTTCCCGACGAGCGCGAGGCAGCCGAGGAACGCGCCATTGGCGAGGATGAGCCCGGCCGGGGTGCCCAGCTGCGGGAACGAACCGTAGAAGCCCTTCCTGCCCTCTGGGGCGTGTTCCAGCGTGAGCACGATGGCGCCGCCCCATTCGCCGCCGAGTCCGATCCCCTGCACCAGTCGCAGGAGCACCAGGAGGACCGGGGCCCAGATGCCGACGTCGGCGTGGGTGGGCAACGCGCCGATCATCGTGGTGGCCAGGCCCATGATCAGCAGCGACACGATCAACGTGTTGCGCCTGCCAACGCGGTCTCCGAAATGGCCGAAGATCACGCCACCCAGCGGGCGGGCCAGGAATCCCGCCGTGAGAGTGCCGAACGCGGCGATGGTGCCCACCGCGGGATCCAGCTCGGGGAAGAACTGGCGGTCGAACACGAGCGCGGCCGCGGTGCCGTAGAGGAAGAAGTCGTACCACTCGATAGTGCTGCCGATCGCCGATGCCCAGGCGACCTTCCGCACTGATCCGCTCCGCGCTGCCGGGCTGTCGGGATCTGCTGCTGCCGAACACATCTCCAGAAACCTCCGTGGTGGCGAGCCGGGACTACCAGGGAAACGTCACCGGGTCGCGTCGAGGATGTGCTGAGGATCCGACGAAGGCGAATGCCCATCTCGTCCATGGCTATGCGACTGGTGGCATAGCTGCAGGTCAGCATGGTGTTGTCGGCGCGTCGCCGAGCTATGCGAACCGGGTATATCTCGCGCGGAAAAGCGCATTTGATTGGCATGGCCGAGGAGTTCAGATTGGAAGCCATGACGGCACAGAACGGGCTCTGGACGCGCAACTTCGTCGACGGGCAGTTCATCGAACCCGACACCGATCGCGGTTTCGAGCAGATCGATCCGGCGACGGGGCGGCTTATCGCGCACGTGCACGAGGCCGATGCCGCGCTCGTCGACCGCGCCGTCCAGGCCGCTCGCCAATCGCTGGCCAACGGCTGGGCGGACACCCCGGTGCGCGAGCGAGCAGCGCTGCTGCGCCGCGCCGCAGACCGAATCGAGGAGCGCTTCGAGGAGTTCGTCGCCGCGGAGGTCGTCGACACCGGCAAGCCGATCACCCAGGCGCGCGAACTGGACGTCGCGCGGGCGCTGGCGAACTTCCGGACCTTCGCCGACGTGGTGGCCGCTGCGGGACAGGAATCCTTCCTCACCGATCTGGCGGACGGCAGGCAGGCGCTCAACTACGCGGTGCGCAGACCGCTCGGTGTGGTCGCCGTGATCGTGCCGTGGAACCTGCCCCTGTTGCTGCTGACCTGGAAAGTGGCGCCGGCACTGGCGTGCGGCAACGCGGTGGTGGTGAAACCGAGCGAGGAAACCCCGGCCACGGCAACGCTGCTGGCGGAAGTCCTCGTGGAAGTAGGACTGCCGGCAGGCGTCTACAACGTGGTGCACGGCTTCGGCGGGGGTTCGGCTGGCGAGCATCTGGTCACGCACCCCGGCATCGACGGCGTGACGTTCACCGGGTCCTCGGCCACCGGCTCGCAGGTGATGAAGATGGTGGCGCCCCGGGTGCGCCCGGTGTCCTTCGAACTCGGCGGGAAGAACGCCGCGATCGTGTTCGACGACGTCGACCTCGACGAGGCGTTGACCGGGTTGACCAAGTCGGTGTTCACCAACACCGGTCAGGTCTGCCTGTGCACCGAACGGGTTTACGTCCAGCGCAGCGTTTTCGAGGACATCGCAGCCGGACTCGCCGAGCGCGCACGCGGACTGCGGCTGGGCTCGCCGGAGGCCCCTTCGACGACCACCGGTCCGTTGATCTCGCAGGCGCACCGCAAGAAGGTGCTCGACTACTTCGCACTGGCCGAACAGGACGGTGCCACCGTGCTCACCGGTGGTGGCGTGCCCGAGCTCGGTGCCGAGCTCAGCGGGGGATCGTGGATCGAGCCGACGCTGTGGACCGGGCTGACGAACGGCCACCGACCGGTGCGGGAGGAGATCTTCGGGCCGGTGGCCGCGCTGATCCCCTTCAGCACCGAGGACGAGGCGATCGCGTTGGCCAACGACACCGACTACGGGCTCGCGGCTTCGGTGTGGACGAACGACCTGCGGCGCGGGCACCGGGTCGCGCAGCGCATGAACGTGGGCATGTCCTGGGTGAACACCTGGTTCCTGCGTGACCTGCGGGCGCCCTTCGGCGGTGTCGGGCTCTCCGGCATCGGCCGCGAAGGCGGCGAATCCTCGCTCCACTTCTACACCGAACCGACGAATGTGTGCGTGCAGCTATGACAGTTCTCGATGCAGCGACCGAAAGCCGGATCGACTCCGCCACAACTCGGCTGATCGCCGCGGCCGCAACCCGGGCCCCGTGTCCACCGGTCCGCGATCTGCTCGGCGACACCGACGTCGACGCAGCTTACCGGGTGCAGCGCCGGGTGGTCGACACGAGGGTCGAGGCCGGTGCCCGGGTGGTGGGGGCCAAGATCGGGCTCACCGCAGCGGTCGTGCAGCAGCAGTTCGGCGTGTTTCAGCCGGATTTCGGCGTGCTGCTGGACGACATGGTTTTCGCCCACGCACAGCCGTTGCCGAGGAGCCGTTTCCTGCAACCCCGGGCGGAGGGCGAGATCGCTTTCGTCCTGGGCAGCGGAATCGACGTTCCCGGCGCGACCGTTGCGGACGTGCTACGGGCCACCGAGTTCGTGCTCCCCGCGATCGAGATCGTGGACTCGCGGATCGCGGATTGGGATCTGACCATCACCGACACCGTGGCCGACAACGCGTCGAGCGGCGCTGTCGTGCTCGGAACCACGCCGTTTCCCTTGGCGGGCAGGGACCTTTCGCAGGTGGGTATGACGCTTGCGCAAGACGGGGAGCCGGTCTCGTTCGGTGCGGGACACGCCTGCCTCGGGTCACCGGTCGTGGCCGTGGCGTGGCTGGCTCGCGAGCTGGTCCGGCGGGGACAGCCGCTGCGAGCGGGCGACGTGGTCATGTCCGGTGCGCTCGGCCCGATGGTGCCGATCGAGGGGCCGGCACGGTTCCGGCTGGAACTGGACGGGCTGGGCGAGGTCGAGGCCGTAATCGAAGAGGAACGAGCATGAGCACTGGCAGCATCCCGGTGGCCGTCATCGGATCCGGAAACATCGGAACCGATCTGATGTTCAAGGTCATGCGGGTTTCGGAGACCTTGCGGATGGGCGCGATGGCGGGGATCGATCCGAAGTCGGACGGGCTCGCCCGGGCCACCCGCCTGAAGATCGCGACCACGCATCGCGGCATCGACGGACTGGTCGAGCTGCCCGAGTTCACCGACATCAAGGTGATCTTCGACGCAACCTCGGCGAAGGCGCACCTGCGCAATGCGGAGATCGCCCGCGAGCACGGGAAGCTGATGGTCGACCTGACCCCGGCCGCCCTCGGACCGTTCGTGGTGCCCCCGGTGAACCTTGACGAGCACCTGGACGCGCCGGACGTCAACATGGTCACCTGCGGTGGCCAGGCCACCATCCCGATCGTCGCGGCGATCGCCAGGGTCGCCCCGGTCGCCTACGGCGAGATCGTCGCGTCGATCTCGTCGAAGTCCGCCGGACCCGGCACCCGCGCCAACATCGACGAGTTCACCGAGACGACCAGCGAAGCCATCCGGTTGGTCGGCGGTGCGGAGGTCGGCAAGGCCATCATCGTGCTGAACCCGGCTGATCCGCCGATCGTCATGCGCGACACGGTGTTCTGCCTCGTCGAGGGAGCTGACGCGGAGTTCGACAAGACCAAGATCGCCGCCTCGGTGCAGCAGATGGTCGAGTCCGTCCGGGAGTACGTGCCCGGGTACCGGCTCAAGCAGGAGGTGCAGTTCGACGCGGTCGACGACACCTTCGTGCCAGCGCTCGGGCGAAGGGTCACCGGCGTGAAGGTCTCGGTCTTCCTCGAGGTGCTCGGAGCCGGCCACTACCTGCCCGACTACGCCGGGAACCTCGACATCATGACCTCCGCCGCGCTTCGCACCGCGGAGCGGATCGCTGAACTCCGAGGATGGGTGCGCGCATGAAGATCTACGTCCAAGACGTGACCCTGCGCGACGGGATGCACGCCATGGGGCACAGATACACAGTCGACCAGGTCCGGCAGGTAGTCCGCGCGTTGGACGCCGCCGGGGTCGCGGCCATCGAGGTCGCGCACGGCGACGGCCTCGGCGGGTCGAGCGCGAACTACGGTTTCGGCGCCCACCCTGACGAGGAGTGGATCGAGGCGGCGGCCGAGGTCGTCGAGAACGCGACGCTGACCACCCTGCTGCTGCCCGGAATCGGCACGATCGAGCACCTGCGCAGGGCGCATGCGCTTGGTGTCCGGAGTGTTCGGGTGGCGACGCACTGCACCGAGGCCGATGTCAGCGCCCAACACATCGCTTGGGCGCGGGAGCACGGCATGGACGTGTCGGGCTTCTTGATGATGAGCCACCTGAACTCGCCCACCGGGCTCGCCGAACAGGCATCGCTGATGGAGTCCTACGGCGCGCATTGCGTGTACGTCACCGACTCCGGAGGACGGCTGACCATGGCCGACGTCGCCGAGCGGATCGACGCCTACCGGCAGATCCTCGACGAAGGCACGGAAATCGGCATCCACGCGCACGAGAACCTCTCCCTCTCGGTCGCCAACAGCGTGACAGCGGTCGAACGCGGTGCGTACCGGGTCGACGTCGCGCTGGCCGGGCAGGGCGCCGGTGCCGGGAACTGCCCGGCGGAAGCGTTCGTGGCGGTCGCCGACCTGCTGGGCTGGGAGCACGGGTGCGACCTGTTCGCGCTGCAGGACGCGGCCGACGACATCATCCGGCCGTTGCGGAACCGACCAGTGCAGGTCGACCGCGAAACACTCACGTTGGGATATGCCGGGGTGTATTCGAGTTTTCTGCTGCACGCCGAGCGGGCGGCTAGGCGCTACGGGCTCGACGCCAGGGAGATCCTGCTCGAGGTCGGCAGACGACACATGGTCGGTGGCCAGGAGGACATGATCGTCGACATCGCGCTCGATCTCGCCGCGCGGCGAGACGCAGCAGCAGTGGGGAGCAACGAATGATCTCTACCGAGAAGGTCGAGGCACTGGCCGATCGACTGCACGCCGCGGAGGCGAACCGCCAGGACACGCCGAGTCTCGCGGACGACCACGAGTTCGGCATCGAGGAGGCCTACGCGATCCAGGCCGCGCTGATCGCCCGCCGGGAGGTGCGAGGTGAACGAGTGGTCGGAGTGAAGCTCGGCTTCACCAGCAAGGCCAAGATGGCGCAGATGGGCGTCTCCGAGGTGATCGTGGGCAGGCTCACCGATGCCATGCGCATCGCGGACGGTGCCGATGTCGACCTCGCCCGCTTCATTCACCCGAAGATCGAGCCCGAGATCGCCTACCGGCTGAGCCGCGACGTCGACGTGGACGACCAGACGACGGACATCGAGTCCTGTGTGGACGCGCTCGCCCCCGCACTGGAGATCATCGATTCCCGCTACCGGGATTTCCGGTTCACCTACACCGACGTGGTCGCCGACAACACCTCGGCCTCGGCCTATGCGGTGGGGCCCTGGCGTCCGCTCGAAGACGTGTCGAACCGCGCCGTGAACCTGCGGGTGGGGAACACCGAGGTGGTCGGATCGACCGCCGCCGTTCTCGGGAACCCTGTCCGTGCGTTGCACGCCTTGCTGGATGTGTGCCGCCGTCGCCGGATCCCGCTGAGGGCAGGACAGGTCGTGCTCGCCGGGGCGGCGACCGCGGCGGCAACGCTCCCGGGGGGAGTCGCGGAATGCCGGGTTGCGGGAATCGGATCGGTATCGGTGAAGGGACGAGCATGAACACCGCACGGGTTGTCGAAGGACGTGCCAGACCGCGGGGGCGTTTTCCGCACGTGAAGGTCGTCGGGGACCTGATCTTCGTCTCCGGCACGAGCTCCAGGCGACCGGACAACACGTTCGCCGGCGTCGAGGTGGATGAGTTCGGCACGACCAACCTGGACATCCGCGAGCAGACGCGAGCGGTGATCGAGAACATCCGCGAGATCCTGCGCGACGTCGGGGCGGATCTGTCCGATATCGCACAGATCACCACTTTCCTGGTCTCCATGAACGACTTCGGCGGATACAACGAGGTTTACGGCGAGTACTTCGACGAGCAAGGGCCCACCCGCACGACGGTGGCGGTGCACCAGTTGCCGCACCCGCACCTGCTGATCGAGATCCAGGCCATCGCACATCGGAAGCAATGAGGAGAGATCGCCATGACGAGCCTGCCGCAGACCATCAACTTCCAGAAGTGGATCAAAGAGCACGAACACCTGCTCAAGCCACCGGTGAACAACCGCACGATGGCGCTCGGGAAGGACTTCATCGTTCAGATCGTCGGCGGCCCGAACCAGCGGACCGATTACCACTTCGACCCGTACGAGGAGTGGTTCTACCAGGTCAAAGGCGACATGCACGTCAACGTCATGACCGAGGACGGGAAGGAGACGGTGCACATCCGGGAGGGCGAGACCTGGCTGCTTCCTGGAAACGTCCCGCACTCGCCGCAGCGGCCCGACCCGGACTCGATCGGACTGGTCATCGAACGGGTTCGAGAGGAAGGAACGCTCGAACGCTTCCAGTGGTACTGCCTCGAATGCGACTCGTTGCTCCACGAGATCGAGTTGCAGGTCCGGGACATCGTCGAGGACCTGCCACCGGTGTTCGCCGAGTTCTACGCTGACGAGGAAGCGCGGACCTGCCGGGAGTGCGGCGCGCTGCACCCGGGCAAGGGCTGATCGTGGCCGGCATCATCGATGTGCACAGCCACTACGTGCCGAACGGGTGGCCGGATCTGACGGCCGAGGCCGGGCCCGATGCGCCCTGGCTGAAGGTCGAGTCCGAGTCCGACGCGATGATCATGTTGGGTACCAGGGAGTTCCGCCGGATCCAGGCCGACTGCTGGGACGCCGGGACGAGACTGCTCGACATGGACGCCGACGGCGTGCAGGCGCAAGTGGTCTCCCCAACCCCGGCGTTCTTCAACTACGGCCGAACCGGCGACCAGGCGGCGAAGATCGCCCGCATCTTCAACGACCTGGCCCTCGATATCGTCGCGCCCGCCGCCGACCGGCTGATCCCGTTCTGCCAGGTCCCGCTGCAGGACACCGATGCGGCCTGCCGGGAACTGGAGCGCTGCGTGGCCAACGGGCACCAGGGTGTGGAGATCGGCAACCACGTCGGCGATCTCGACCTGGACAGCGCAGGGGTCGTCGCCTTCCTGCAGCACTGCGCATCCCTGGACGTGCCGGTGTTCGTGCACCCGTGGGACATGGCCAGCTCGCCGCGGCTGGACCGCTGGATGGCCCAGTGGCTTACGGCGATGCCGGCCGAGACGCACCTGTCCATCCTCGCGTTGATCCTCGGGGGCGTCTTCGACCGGATCGACGACCGACTGAAGATCTGCTTCGCGCACGGCGGCGGTTCATTCGCGTTCTGGCTCGGCCGGATGGAGAACGCCTGGTACGGCCGCCACGATGTGATCGGGACGTCGGAGTTCCCGCCGTCGCACTACCTGGGCCGCTTCTACGTCGATTCGGTGGTGTTCGACGAACGCGCGCTCCGGCTGCTGGTCGACACGATCGGAGCTGATCGCGTGGTGGTGGGCAGCGACTACCCATACCCGTTGGGTGAGCGTCCGGTCGGCGACGTCGTGCGCAAGAGCGGATTCCTCGACGATAGGGGGCGGGAGCTGATCATCAGGGAGAACGCAGTGCGATTCCTCGGAATCGCCTAGTCAGTGCGTGCCGCCCGGGACAGTCTCGTGGACACCTCGTGCAGCGTGCTCTTCAGCAGCTCTGCTGACGGGCTCAGGGTTCGGCTCTTGGAGAACGTCACTCCAACGCTGTGTCCGATCGGGTCCAGCGAGATCGATATGCGACCGACCCGGGCATCCTCTGCTGCGATGAGACTGGGCAGGACCGCGATGGTGTCCGTTTCCAGCAGCAGTTGCCGAACGATGAGGAAAGAAGTCGTCTCGACCCGGTTGACCGGGAGCGGAACGCCGTGCTGGGCGAAGAACTCCTCGAGCTCCTGGCGCAGCGCGGTTTCCACGCCCGGCAGGATCCACGGGAACTCGGTGAGCCGGGCGAGGTCGACGTCCGCCCGGTCCGCGAGAGGATGGGATTTGCGGGCGACGAGTTCGACAGACTCGTCGTACAGCTTGCGGCGCGAGAACCGCTCATCGGACGGCGCGGTGAGACGGCCGACGACGAGGTCGATCCGGCCGGCTTCCAGCTCCACCAGCAGTGCCTCCGGCGTGCCCTCCCGCACGATGACCGTCAGGTGCGGGTGCTCCGCCTTGACGTCGGTTATCGCCATCGGTAGGAGGACGTTCGACCCCGCGAGATGGGTGCCGACCACGACCGTGCCACGATCGGCATCGGCGAGTTCCGCGACGTGACGACCCGCCTGGGTGAGCTGGGCGAGCACGGCGCGGGCATGTTCGGCGAACGCCTCGCCGAACACGGTGGTGGTCACGCCACGGGGACCACGCTCGAACAGCGGGACGCCGAGTATTTCTTCGAGCTCGTGCAGGCACCGCGTCGCGACTGGCTGCGTCACGTGCAGCTCGGCCGCGGCACCGACAACACTGCCCTGCCGGACGAGCGCGTCGACCAGGACGAGATGCCGCAGCTTCAACTGGCCGTCCAGCAGGCGAGGCGTCTTCATCCGGCGGATTCTATCGACAGCATCCCGTCCCCAGGAAGATCTGCCGCCCAGTGTCCTATGTGACCGTTGAGGGCGTTGTTGACTCCTGGGACGACAGATGTCCGCGCACACCCGCGATTTCGATCTACCTCCGCCAGAAGGTGCTGAATCCTGTCCATTGTGGTGTTCACTGGTCGCGGTGAAAGTGGTGACATCGCGGCCCTCGAAGCCGCGATCGACGAGCACACCGCTGCGGTGCTGATCGAGCCGATCCAGGGCGAGGCCGGTGTGCAGCTGCCGCTCGACGTTCGGCGGTAACTCGCTCGCGGCCGCCGTTGGCCACGCCGTCGTCAGCCTCCTCGAAACGGGGGAGTACCAGAACCGGGCCCTGCCCTTGCCGTAAACCTCATCCGTGCAGTTCAAGCGGCATGCTCGTGCTCGTGCTCGTTGGAGGATGCCTCCGAGGAGATCTTGTCGTCGTATGTCGAGGCGAGCTATCTTGTCCGGATTTGTGATGGGCGTGGGTAGTGGCTTCAGCGGTCATGCGTTCGTGATGCCCTGGTGTGGGCGGTGTTCGTTGTAGAACGTTTCGAACTCGCGCAGGGCATGAAGCAGATGCCGGGTACGGCGTGCCCGGCGGGATCCGCTACCGAGGCTTGACTTGCCGACCGCCTTCGATACGCTCAAGCAAGCGTTTGGTTTTTCGTTGTCGCAGTCGACTCGTGCGTCAGGGACCGGGAGCGGGTACATGGCCGATGAACGAACGTCCGAGCGGGAGATGCCGAGCAGTCTTCGCTCGGCAATGATCATCGGGATCAGGGGACGGGCCAGGCGCCGCAAGCCGGTGACTTCGGCAAAGGCGATTCTCCGCTCGGATGTCGACGATCTCGCGGTCGTCTCGTGCGGTGGGCCACTCGGCATGGCGGGCAAGCTGTGAGCGGCGACCGGGTCGCGGTGGTCACCGGCGCAAGCCGGGGCGCGGGCAAGGGAATCGCGCTCGCGCTCGGTCAAACCGGCGCCACGGTCTACGTCACCGGCCGGACTCGGCGGGAGGGCGAGGCGTCGCTACCGGGCACGGTCTTCGCCACCGCAGAGGAGATCGACAGCAGGGGCGGCACCGGAGTTCCCGTTGTCTGCGATCACCGTGATGACACCCAGGTCGCGGCGCTGTTCGAGCGGGTGCGCGCCGACCACGGCCGGCTGGACATCCTGGTGAACAACGCGTTCATCGTGCCGGACCAGCTCGCGACCAAGGGGCCGTTCTGGTCCAAGCCGCTGGCGTTGCAGGAGATGTTCGAGGTCGGGCTGCGTTCCAGTTACGTGTCCAGCTACTACGGCGCGCCGCTGCTCGTCAGCACTGGTGGCGGCCTGCTGGTCAACACCTCGTCCTTCGGCGCCACCTGCTACATGCACGGGCCTGCCTACGGTGCGGTGAAGTCAGGTGTGGACAAGATGGCGCACGACATGGCGGTGGACCTCAAACCGTTCGACGTGGCGGCCGTGTCGATCTGGATGGGACTGCTGCGCACCGAGCGGACCGAGGCGGTGCTGAACTCGGATCCCGAGCGCTACGGCGAGCTGACCGCGATGGCCGAGTCGCCGGAGTTCACCGGACGGGTCATCGCTGCGCTCGCCGAGCACCCCGATCGGATGCGGTGGACCGGGCGGGTGCTGGTCGGCGCGGAGGTCGGCGAGGAACTGGGCGTGGTCGACGTCGACGGCACCTCCCCGGCGTCGCACCGGGAGTTCCTCGGTGCCCCGGTCGAGTTCAGCGACTCCATTGTGGATTGATGGGAGCGCGATCGACGTTCGTCGCCTGATCGACCGCCTGTCCCGCTGAATGGTTCTGGGGCCCGGTCGGGACCCCCGCTGTTGACATACTGAACCGCCGAACGCGGGATGGCTGTTGGCGGGTCTGGCGAACGAGGAGGCGGAAGTGTTCGATGACGGCGACGTGGATGTGCGTGACCTCGCTCGTAGGGTCGCGCGCCTGGAGGCGATTCAGGAGATCGAACGCCTGAAGTACCGGTACTGGCGAGCATGCGACAGCAAGGATCCAGATGCCTTCCGGGCGTGCTTCGTGCGCGAGGGCGCCGACATCGACTACGGCCCCGACCTCGGCGGCTTCGACGATCGCGAGAAGCTCGTCGAGCTGTACAGCAAGCTGGCCTTGCGCCGCGACGGCGACCGCTGGCTCTACAACGACATCCACCATGGCATGCACCCGGACATCGAACTGATCGACGCGAACACCGCGGTCGGCAGCTGGACCTTCTGGTTCATGAGGGTCAACCTCGCCGACGGCGTCGTCGAGCAGGCGTCATTGGAATATCGCGACCGGTACCTGGTCGAAGACGGGAAGTGGAAGATCCAGAGTTCGCACGTTACTCCCTTGACGGGGGTGAACTTCCCGATCCCGGAAGGAGCGAACGTCGCTCCGGGGCCCGCGGTGCCGAAATGATGCGGGGCGGAACGCGCGCCTTCAGAGGCTGTTCCTGAACTCGGGTGAGGCGTTTGCTGGTGGTGCGGATCATGGCCCAGCGGACGATGGCTTCGTGGTGTTCGGTGAGGCCTTCGCAGTCGCGTCCGCAGCGGCGGTGATGGTTGATCCAGGCGTAGTGCTTCAAAACGGGTTCGCTGGCTGTGATCTGGGGTTTCGTCGGGCCGTCAGGCTGCTTGGCGGTACTCGTTGATGAGTCCTGCCACGGTTTGTCGGTGTTCGATCCGAGCTGTCGGCAGCGGTATGGCGTTCGGGTCGTCGAGGGGTGCCCGTAGCGAGCAGGTAGATCATCCGTACGAGCACAAGGACGGATCATGCCGGACCACGGACAACGCCCAGGTCAGCAGCGCTGAAGGATTTCTGAAGCGCTACGGGGTTCACACCGGCCACAGGGCAAGGCATGGCGGCTCAAACCCGGTGTCCACGGTGCCCGGGGGATGGTGCCGTAGTTCGGGCAACGTGACTCGCCAGCCCCGGAGGTATGACTAGTGCCGTGACCGCATAGGTTCGCCGGGTTGCCGGTTGGGACGGGTGGCCCGGTGCGCTCTCGCCGCGGTAAGGGCACGATCATCAGCCTGGCCGCGGCTGAAGCCGATCCGCTCCTATGACCGCGGTGTGCTGTCCGAGCGCCACTTGGTGAGACGAGGGTGCCCCGGCAGTTCGGCGCGGCCGGTGGCCCACAACAGGGTGAGCCAGGGATCCGCGCCGCCCGGAGCCTCTGGAAACAGACGGGCGAGCACCCGCGAGCAGAGAGCGGAGGGCGGGGTCCAGGCAAGCCCGAAGCCTTCCGCCAGATCGTGCATGTGTACCAGCGTCTCTTGCACCCCCAGCGCCGCGAAGCCTTCGGGGTCCGACACCCCGGCGGCGTGGTGGGCGCGGACCCGAGGCGGCGTGGTACGCACCATGGCGACCAGCAGCGCGCCGCACGCCTCCAGCACCTGCACCAGGCCGGCCGGACCCGCAGCACGGTCCGCGAAGAGGAATTTCGCGGGTCCGTCCGGCCTCTTCTGGCTCAACGCGAAAGGCACATGGGTGTCCAGCGGTGGGCTCTGCGGCCCCAGCTGCACGGCGTAGTAGAACAGGTCGTTGGCGAGGTGCTCGGCGGTCTCCCAGCAGTCCCACTCCAGCGAACCGGCCTTGCCGCCCCACCCCTCCGGAGGTGCATCCCGAAGGATGCCCACGGCGAGCCGCACGGCAAGGTCGACGTCGTCCGCGGTGACGGGAGACAACACTGATCCGGTTTCGACTGATCGAGACATCGCAGCACCGTATCGCGAGGGAAGAGGGCAACCCCTTCCAGCTAGCCGTGATCGGTCATGATCACCGGGTCGGTGTGCTCAGGTGGCGAGTGGGCGTCCGCCCCAGCGGATGCCCTTCTCGCTGCGGACACGGGCGCGTTCGCGTCGTTGGGCGGCCAGGACGTCGGGGTGCCGGGCATTGGCGTTGCGCCAACGCAGGTAGCGATGTAACTCACGTGTCTGGACGGTGTGGTTGGGGTGGTTCGAGTTCGCCAGGGTGAACTGTCGTAGAGGCCCGAAGTGCGCCTCGATCGGGTTCGCCCAGGACGCATTCGTCGGCGTGAAGCACAGAGCGACCTTGTTCTGTTCGGCCCAGCGCAGGATCCGCCAGTTCTTGTGCGCGGACAGGTTGTCCAGGATCACGTAGATCGGGGCGCCGTCCGGGGGGCCGCCCGGATGCTCTTGAGAGCGGCCCAGCTCGGGCCGATGCCCTTGCGGCGCCGATTGATGCCCCACAGGGTGTCGTCACCGACCGAGTAACAGCCGTGGAAGTAGGTGGTGCCATGGGTTCGGTGATAGGTCGCCGGCAGCCGGTCGGGCCGGCCCTCCTCGGCCCAGCAGGACCCGCCGGTAGGGCGGATGCCGAGCGGTCCGAACTCATCGAAGGCGAAAGTCCGGTCCGGGCGCTCGGTCAGCGCGTACTCGATCCGGTCGAGCTTGGCATCGAAGTCGGGATCGGTCGACTCCTTCCAGGTCTTGGTCCGCTGGAACGTCACACCGCGACGCTTGAGCAGACAGCGCAGGGCCTCGCGCCCGACGCGTATCGGACGCGCGACGTTGCGCCGCAGGTACTCGGCGAGCTTGCGGATCGACCAGCGGGTGAAGGGCCTGCCGGGCGTGGTGGGGCGAGTGGTGGCCGTCTGGATGACGAAGTCCTCGTCGTCACGGTTGAGCAGGCGGGGACGGCCTCCCGCCCACCGAGGGTCCAGGCAGGCGAGTCCGATCTCGTTGAAGTGGTGGATCACGTCACGGACGGTGTCCTCGTCGGCCTGGACGAGCCGCGCGATCACCGGGACGGTGTTCCCGCCCGCCGAGGCTAACAGCATCATCGCTCTGCGGAAACGCACCGTGCTGGTGGTGCCCCGCCGAACGATTCGCTGAAGCTTCTGGCCCTCCTGCTCGGTCAGCCGACGAACCCGGACCGGTTCCGCCATCGCACCGTCCCCGCATCGATCGGACGTGTCGTCGCATCCAACCGATGCGAGGCCAGCCAGCACCACCCCGATGATCATTTCCGGTCACAGCACTAGCCACCCGGCCGGATCCGCACCAAGCCGGCCGAGGCCGAAGCGGTTGCGATCCTCGCCAGCGTGGTGGCGACATCCCAGCCCGTCCTGTTGCCGCATCTGGGACTCAACTTCCGGTGCCCTGCGCGGTCGTGCTCTCGATGGCCGTGAGGAAAAACCCTGGGTGAGGGGACGGTCTGCCCAGGCAGTGGTTGCGGCTGGGCGCGGGTGTCCAGAATTGCGGTGGCATCTTCCGCCAACAATGTCGGCAGGCGTCCCGGCGGTTGGGGCGGCCCGGAGCCCGCTGCTGCAGGGGAACAGAGGCTCATGTCAATACCTGGACCATCTTCGAAACGATGGGCGGCCGTTCCGCTCGATGCGGTTGAAAACACCGAGGGCAGCAGCCTGGTGTTCCGGTGGCGAGGATCGATCGGTCTGGTCGGTCAGCGTGGCGAGGCGGCCGATACGTGCGAAAGGGGCGTGTTCGACGCGTTGCCGCAGACCCCGGGCGTCGCTGCACTGGTGATTTCCGGGGCTGCTGCCAGTGATCCGGGGCTGACGACGGCTTTGTGGCAGGCATGCGGGAAGCTCTTCGGCGGCCCCGTGCCGCATCGGATGCTCTGGTTGGTCATGCCGGGGGCGGGGCGTCCCGACGCGTTCGGGAACGTTTGTGCGCAGGTGCTGGCGGACTCCTTCGGGGTTGAGGTCATCGCGCCCGCCGGTCAGCTCGCTGTCATTCCACCCGGGTTCGCGTTCGCGGTCGGCGCTGCCGGTGCGGCGGGTTGGAACCGCTTCCGCCGAGGCGCGCCGAGCGCCCCCTTCGGGTATCGGCTGCCGCCGCCGAGCTGGGAGGCGATGCTCCCCGGCCTTCCCCTGGTCGAGAAGGATCTCGTATTCGAACACGTTCCCGCCGGGCTGCTGGTGCGGAACGTGCGCTCGCGGCCTTCCTGCCCGGGCGATCCCGTGTGGGATGTACCGGTGGACGCGCGCCGACCGCGCGTGGTGCTGGGACGGCCCGGGGAGGACGAAATCCCTCACGAGCAGCTCGTGGCCGGATTGCGCCGGCTCCCACCGCAATTGCCTGACGCGGCTTGGTTCGTGCCGGGCGCAGCAGGTACCCAGGTTGCGGCTTGGTCGCAGGGACTTGCCGAGTCGTTGGGGCGCGGTGTCGTCGTAACCCCCGGGGTCCCGATGGCCGATGGCTCGGTCGTCGTCCGAGAGGTGCCTGGCGGAAGAGCGTGGCCCACGATGCCCACCCTGCTCCGGTATTCGCCTGGAGCGCCCGCTGAAGTCCTGGCCGCCGCACCACCTCCCCTCGGATGGGTCGCGGATGGTGCGCTGCGCTACCGCCCGGCGACGGGACAGCGGGTTGGGCTTCGCGTGGTGCCGGCCGGCCTGGTCATGACGGGCCCCGATGACACCGCCGGCCCCCTGGACGGACCATTCGAGCCGCATCGGATGACGATCGCGGTGACACCATCCGCTGCGGCTGAGGGGATGGACCTGCTGCGGGATCTGCTCGGCTGGTTGGCGCAACGGTGCGGCGGCTGTGTTCGGATCCTCGCGGTGGGTGCGCAGGAAGAGCGCTTGCGCGATGAACTCAGCTGCATAGCAAGAGAATCCGGTGTAGAACTCGATGTGCGCGGCGCGCTGGCCGTGGAATCGCCGCGTGCGAAGACCAAGTCCGGTGAAGAGTCCACCGTGGTGATCCCGACCGCGGCGAAGACTCGGCCGGTCACACTGAGTTCCGGACCATCGGCTTCGTCGTCTTCGGAGCGGACCGAGCCGACGACCGCGCGGTTGGACGCGCGATTCACCGGTGTCCGCTCAGCTCCGCATGTTCCTCCTCTGGTCCCCAGCGGACATAAGAGCAGCGAGGGCGAGCGGGCGGCATTCCTCGCATGGGCGGCCGACGAGTTCAACGACGCGGTGGGTGTTGTGAACGCAGCACTCGCGCTCACGCCGGCGCTGCGGGGCGATGATGAGACCGCCGCGCGCGTCGACCTCGCCGCGGTGCGCCTCTACCTCGGTGCCGGTGCGCGTGGCGGTGCGGCGCTCAACGAGGCGCTCAGGGAGGATCGGGTGCTGCCTTGCCCCGAATACCTGGCGTGCCTGACCTCCGGGCTCCGGCGACTGCCGGTGCGGCGCGGGCCGGTCCTCCGCCAGGCGAGTTGGTCGTGGCAGCAGGACGTGCGGGATGCGTACCCGCCCGGCGAGGTGCTGTCGGAGCCGGGCTTGCTCAGCGCCGTGCCCACGGGCGAGCGCGTCGCCGTGGACATGGCCGTCGATTTCGGCATCTGGTCCAGGACCGCGCGCCGCACGTCGGCTCTCGCTACCCCCGGGGAGAACGAGGAGCTGGTGTTCTGCCAGCGCAGTCGGTTCAAGGTGCTGGCCGTTGACGACGGCGCCGATGTTCGTCCGGCCGTGCTGCTGGGAGAACTCGCCGCAGACGAAAAAGGCGGTGCCGGCGAGCTGACCGACCACGATCTTGCCGTAGCGGAGAAGCTTCGCGACGCGTTGCGGCTTCGCCGTGCCACCGAGCCGTCCGAGATGGGTGAGGTGCAGGCGTCTCGCTTCCAGAGCCCCGTGGGACTCGTCGCAGGTGCAGCGGCGGGGCAGTCCATTTCCGCGATGACCTCGTGAGCACCGCGGAATTCCGTCAACTCCTTCGGAGCGAACCGATGAACGCTTTCGCCAGCCGTTCCGCTCGCACCGCCGCCGCGATGTGCTTGGCGTGCGCGATGTCGGGAGGTGCGGTGCAACCGGCGCTTGCGGCGCCGAACGCGGGACCGCCCGACAGGTCGTCGATCCAGGGCTGCGCCCCGCCGCCGACCGTCACCGACGGGGCCATCCCGTGGGCGCAGTTGCAACTCGCCCCGCAGCGGGTTTGGAAGGTCACGCGCGGGCGGGGGGTCGTCGTCGCCGTCGTCGACTCGGGTGTCGACCCCAACTCGCCCCAGCTGGCCGGTTCCGTGTTGGCGGGCAAGGCCGTTTCGGGTGCCGCCGACTCCGATTGTTCGGGGCAGGGCACGTTCGTCGCCGGGATCATCGCCGCGAAGCAGGTGCACGGCATCGGCTTCGCCGGGCTCGCGCCGGAGGCACGCGTCCTGCCGGTGCGCGTCCTGGACGGCCAGGGGAACGGGGATCCCGGCATGCTGGCGAAGGGGATCCGCGTCGCGGCGGATTCGGGAGCCCACGTCATCAACGTCTCCACCACCACCTCGCAGCCCAGCGCCGACCTCGAATCCGCGGTCGCATACGCGCGATCCCGCGACGCGCTGGTCGTCGCCGCGGCGGAGGGCGGCGACGATGGCTCGGTAACCTACCCGGCGGCCTACCCGGGGGTGCTCGCGGTGGGAGCCGTCAACGAAACCGGGCAACCCGGCGCTTATGCGGAGACCGGTGCGTCGGTCGAACTCGTCGCGCCCGGCGAGGGCGTCGTCAGCATCGGCCCCGGCGGGCCGGGGCATTGGCAGGGCTCGGGTACCGCTTACGCGACTCCTTTCGTCTCCGCCACGGCGGCGCTCGTCCGCGCGTACCGCCCGGAGCTGACCGCCGACCAGGTCGCGCAACGCCTGCTGGCGACCGCGAATCCGTCGGGAGGAACCGTTCCGGACCCGAACACCGGTTGGGGCATGGTGAATCCGTACGCGGCGGTGACCGCCGCCGTCGCCTCGGGCGGCGGCGATGCGCGACCGGGCGGTGGGGCCGCCGAACGGGTCGAGCATCCGGTCGTGCCGCCGCCCGACCCGACTCCCGGACGCATCGTCGTGGCCACCGCCGGTTCGGCGGTCGCACTCGGCGTCGTCACGTGGCTGATTTCGGTGCTCGTCCCGGCCGGGCGTCGCCGGGGCTGGCGCCCCGCCCGCGAGGTCGTCGTCGCGGACGGGGACACCGACCCCCGCTGATCAACTGCTCCGCGCCGAGCCCGCCACCGGAGCGTTCCCGGATCGATCACCGTCGAGCAGCGGCGTCTGCACCAGCCGGACCACGCGCCGGCGGTTGACGAACTGGGCACGCCCGGGCGGAAGCTGCCGGGGCCGCAGGTTGCCCACGAAATTGCCTTCGTCCTTGGGGCACGAGAACAGCAGCACCGGCGTGCCGAGCTCCCACAACCGACGCATCACCGGGTCCATCATCGCCCGGCCGCCCCCGGACGTGCTGCGGGCGACGATCAGGTGCAGCCCGATGTCGTGGCCCTGCGGGAGCAGGGAGATCAGCGGTTGCAGCGGGCTGGTGAACCCGCTTTCCACCAGTTCGGCGTCGTCGACGACGATGAACAGGCGGCCACCGGTCCACCAGTCCCGCTTCGACAGGCGATCCGGGCTGATCTCCGGGCCCGGCACCCGCGAGGCCAGCATCTCCGCGGCCTCCGAGACCTGCTTCGCGAGGCTGTCGCCGGTCACCGAATACCCGACCTGGTACTCGGCCGGCAACGCGTCGTGCAGTTCCCGCCTGGGGTCGGCGAACAGCACCCGGGCCTGCTCCGGCGAGTACCGCCGGGTGACCGCTTCGGCGAGGTAGCGGAGCATGTTCGTCTTCCCGCTCTCGGTGTCGCCGAACACGACCAGGTGCGGGGTCTGGTCGAAGTCGTGCCACAGCGGTTCGAGCTCGACGTCGTCGAGGCCGAGCGGCACCTGGAACACCGCGTTCTCGTGCGCCACGCGGATTTCGGGCATTCGCTGCGCCGGAACCTCCGGCGGCAGCAGCCGGACCGGGGGCGCGGGCACCGCACCGGGACCGCCGACGGACTGCACCAGCTCGGACACGGCATCGGCGAGGTCCTCGGTTGAAGCCTGGCCGTCGATCCGCGGGAGGGCAGCGAGGAAGTGCTGCCTGCCCGCGGTGATGCCCCTGCCGGGTGCAGCCGGAACGGTGGCCGCCAGTCTGCCGTTGACCTCCGACTCGACCGGGTCGCCGAGGCGCAGCTCGAACCGCGTGCCCAGCACGTCCCGCAACCACGGGCGCATGTCGGACCACCGCCCGGAGCACACCACCAGGTGGATGCCGAAGCTGAGCCCCCGCGCGGCGATGTCCTGGAAGCGGGTCTCCAGCTCGTCGAACTCGCTGCGCACCGTGTACCAGCCGTCGACGACCAGGAAGACGTCCCCGTACGGGTCCTCGTCGACGAACCGACCCTGGGCGCGGGCACGCCGGTACGCGGCCATCGAATCGAGGTTGTGCGACGCGAACAGCTGCTCCCGGCGTTGCAGCAGGTTGGTGATCTCCTGCACGGTGCGGGTGATGCGGTCCCGGTCCAGCCGGTTCGCGACGCTGCCGACGTGCGGCAGGCCGGCCAGCGCGGCCAGCGACCCGCCGCCGAAGTCCAGGCAGTAGAACTGCACCTCGGCGGAGGTGTGGGTCAGTGCGGCTGCGCAGATCAGGGTGCGCAGCAGCGTGGATTTTCCGCTCTGCGGCGCACCGACGATCGCCACGTGCCCCTCCGCGCCGGACAGGTCGGCGGTGAGCAGCTCGCGGCGTTGCTGAGCGGGGAGGTCGACCAGGCCCACCGGGACGACCAGCGTGCGCGCCGGATCCCGTTCCGGCGCGTGCAGACCCAGTTCCGGGTCCTCCTGCAGAGCTGGCAGCAGGTCGTCCAGCGCCGCGGGTTCCCGCAGCGGCGGCAGCCACACCTGGCGCGCCGCCGCGCCGTGGCCCGCGAGCCGGTTGATGATCACATCCATCGTGGACAGCCGCTCCTCTTCGGTCTGCGGTCGTGCCACGACGGGTTCTTCGACGTCGAGCTGGCGCTGGACCACGTGCTCGCCGGTGAATTCGACCAGCTGCTCCGCGACGACCTGCTGGCCGGCCCGCCTGCGCGGGGCGCGGTAGGGGCCGGAGACGTAGGCCGCCTTGAACCGGTTGAGGGTCTGGGTGTCCGAGCGGAGGTAGCCGTTGCCCGGGTTGGACGGCAATTCGTAGGCGTCGGGTACGCCGATGACGCTGCGGCTTTCCATCGCGGAGAAGGTGCGCAGGCCGATGCGGTAGGACAGGTGGGTCTCGACCTTGCTGATGCGGCCCTCGTCCAGGCGTTGGGAGGCCAGCAGCAGGTGGACACCGAGGCTGCGGCCGAGGCGGCCGATCATCGCGAACACGTCGATGAACTCCGGCTTGCTGACCAGCATCTCGCTGAACTCGTCGACGACGACGAACAGCGCGGGCATCGGCTCCAACGGGGCGCCGCCGCGGCGGGCCTTCTCGTACTCGCGCCTGGACGCGTAGTTGCCCGCCGAGCGCAGCAGTTCCTGCCGGCGGTTCATCTCACCGGTCAGGGCGTCCTGCATGCGGTCGACGAGTTCGATCTCGTCGACCAGGTTGGTGATCACGGCGGAGGTGTGCGGCAGGCGGTCGAAGCCCAGGAACGCCGCGCCGCCCTTGAAGTCCACGAGCACGAAGTTGAGCTCTTCGGAGGAGTGCGTCACCGCCAACCCGAGTACTAGGGTGCGCAGCAGTTCGCTCTTGCCGGAGCCCGTGGCTCCGATGAGCATGCCGTGCGGGCCCATGCCGTCCTCGGCGGACTCCTTGATGTCCAGCTCGATCGGGACACCGGAGGTGTCGATGCCGATCGGCACCCGCAGCCGCTGCCGGGCCGGTCGTTCCCGCCGCAGCTCGTCGCGGTCGAAGCCGTGCGCGTCACCGATGCCCAGCAGCGTGGTCAGCTCGTAGTCGGTCGCCAGCGGTTCGCTGGTGTCGGTGGCCGCCCCGATGCGGAACGGGGAAAGCGTGCGCGCTAGCGCCGCCGCTGCTTCGACGCCCAGCGCGTCGGGGATGCCGAGCCGGTTGGCGGACTCCTTGCCCGCGCGGTTGAACGTGACGGTGCTCAGCTCGTCCGCCGCGACGTCCAGGTGCAGGGTGTCGCGTTCCGGTCGCCACGGCAGCCCGTCGCCGACGTCGATGACCACGGTGTTGCGGTAGCCCTCGCCGGCGAACCGGTGTCCAGAGGGGACGGTGACGCCGTCGAGCACGACGACGACGAGCGGCTCGCGGGCGGTGACGGGGCTGGCGCCCTCGAACTTCGGCCGTTCGGTGAAGTCCTCGCCGAGCAGGTCCTCGACCTCGGTCACGTTGTCGGCCATCAGCCGGACCGGCCCGGCGCCGTCGCGGCGCTGCGCGTCCTGGGCGTGCGGCAACCACTTGACCCAGTCCCAAGCCGGGCGTTCCCGGTCACCGGCGCAGACCGCGACCACCACGTCGTCGGGGGAGTGGAAGGTGGCTAGTTGGGCGACCATCGCGCGGGTCATCGCGCGCGTCGCATCGGCGTGGCCGCGCAGCTGGATCCGCGCCAACCCGCGCACGTAGACCGGCACCGGTGCGGCGGGCAGGCTGCTGTAGGCGCGCAGGAAACGGCGGAGTCCGTGCGCCGACAGCGGTTCCAGGTCCTCGACCGGCTTGGTCTCCGGGGGAGCCAGCTTCAGCGCGGCGTGCTGCGGGCCGACGCCGATGCGCACCTCGCCGAAGTCCTCGTGGGTGCCACGCCGTTCCCAGAGCCGGTAGCTCAGCGCCAGCGACCACAGCGATCCCGGGTGCGGGTGCGTCCAGGCCGCCGAGGCCTGCTGCTCGGCCAGCGAACCGCGCACCTTCTGCCGCTGCTGCGAGAGGTAGCGCAGGTAGTCGCGGCGGTCGCCGCCCATCTTGTGCTTGCGGTCGGTGGCGGCCCGGATGAGCTGGCTGACGACCATGCCCACCATGCCGACCACCATGACACCGCCCGCGACGTAGGTCATCGGGCCGGGGCGTTGCAGGAACGTCAGCGTCATGCTGCCCGACATGAGCACCATGGGCAGGTAGGTCAGGATCGTGCTCAGGCTGTTGCTCTTCGATTCCGGTACCGGCGGCGGCTCCTGGAGGGCGAGTTCGCCCTCCGGCATCTTCGGTCCCACGCGGCGCGCGGGCCGGTTGAACAACGTCGTGGTCAACGTGATCGCCCTTCTGGTGAAACGTTCCCCTACGGATTCGCCGCGCGCCCGGCAAACGGGTTCGCGAGCGGTTCGACGCGGCTACTTTTCGCCGTGTCGCGGTTGCGGCCAGCCAGCCAGAGAGGAACCGGACACCGAAATGAAAGGCACTGCCAAGGATGTCACAAGCCGACTCGTCAGGCTACGTCTGGCGGTCGGATCCCAGTCGGTCGAACTAGCGGTGCCCACCGAGATCCCGCTGGCCGACCTGCTGCCGGCGATCCTGCGGCACGCGGGTCAGGACTTGGCCGATCAGGGCGTGGAACACGAGGGGTGGGTGCTGCAACGCCTGGGGCAGCCCCCGCTGGACGAGAACCGCACGACCGCCGAACTCGGTCTCGCCGACGGCGAGACCGTCCACCTCAGGCCGAGGTCGGCGGCCTTGCCGGAAGTGGACTTCGACGATCTCGTGGACGGGATCGCGGCGCAGATGCGTTCGCGCCGCGACTGCTGGAACGACCGGTTGACGCGATGGATGTTGTTGGCGTTCGCGGGTTTCGCGCTGGCACTGGGCTGGATGACGCTCGCCGTCGCCGAGAACCCGCTGCTGTCCACTGTGCTCGCCGGTGCCAGCGCCGCCGGGCTGCTGGTGGCCGGGGGAACGCTTGCCCGGGCGAAGTCCGCAACAGTCACGGGATCGGTTCTGGGCGTCTTCGGGGTCGCCTACGCCATGCAGTGCGGGTGGTTCCTGCCGGTCGCGATCTATCCCGCGGCGCCACCCGCGATGGGTTTGGTGTGCGCGGCGGTGCTCGGCATGCTGCTGGCGGTCCTCGCGCTGCTCAGCATCTCCGACGCCGCACTGCTGTTCGTGGGAATCCTGTTGCCGGGTGCGCTGATCACCGTGGTGCTGCTGGTGAGCGCCGCCCTGTCGTGGCGTGTCGACCAAGCCGCGGCGTTCGGGCTTGCGCTGTGCGTGGTCGCCATGAGCTTCGTGCCGACCATGTCGTTCCGGCTCGCGGGGCTTTCCCTGCCAGCGCTGCCCAGCAGCGCCGACGAACTGGACGAGGACGTCGAACCGGTTTCGCACCAGACCGTGGTCGAGCGTTCGGCGGTGGCGGCGCAGTACCTCGTCACCTTCAACATCGCGCTCGCGGTGACCGAGGTCGTCATGTTCACCGCGGTCGTCTCCACGTGGCAGCTGTGGCAAGCGGTGCTGGCACTGGTCACCGCCGGGTTGTTGCTGCTGCGCGCGCGTTCGCTGGAAGGTGCCTGGTCGCGGTGGCCGGTGCTGATCGCCGGTGGTTACGGGGCCGCGGTCTTCTGGGCGTGGCTGCTGGTCGGCGCGGATCCGGTATTGCGGCTGGCCGTGCTGTTCCCGGTCTCGCTCGTGCTCGTGCTGGTGCTCATGCTGTGCGCGCGGGCCATGCCCGGACGGCGGCCCAAGCCGTACTGGGGACGCGCGATCGACATCGTGGAGGGCTTGGTGGCGGTGGCGCTGATCCCGCTGCTGCTGGCGGTCCTCGACGTCTACCTGCTCGTGCGCGGACTCGCCGGCTAAGGAGTGGTTGCAGAATGGCTTGCGTTGCGGTGCGGGTGGCGGCCCCCCTGCGGGACTTACAGCGTCCGCCTGGACTGCGGGAGCCGTGACTTATGTATGACCAATACACGGCGTCACGGCTGTCCTCGCCGGGGGAACTCCAGAGGAGTGGGCACCGTGAACCCGCGGCGGTGCGAGCTGAGTCCCACACCGCATGCGGCTGACGCCGCATTCTGAAACGGCCCCTGAGGAATGTTCCCGGGCTCGCTTTGCGTAGCGGTGCGAGCTGAGTCCAACACCGCAAGCGGCTACCGCCGCTTGTGAAGCAGACCCAAGCGGTCAGCGCACTTGTCCTATCCGAACCGGTTCTGAGGCGAGCGTTCATGCGATCCCGACGTGACCAGGTCCAGGCCTACTTCTTCGTCGTGGGCAGACTGATCTCCGCGCTGCTCTCCGGGCGGCCGGACGATCCGAATCCACCCACCCGGCGATTCACGGTGAACGCGATCATCGGCTGCCTCGTCGCGGCGCTGGTGGTCGTCGTCTTCGGCATCGCCGGGGTCATCTCCCCGGGCGCGAACAACTCGTGGCGCTCGCCCGGGAACATCATCGTGGAGAAGGAGACCGGTGCGAAGTACCTCTACCTGGCCGGAAGTCTGCGGCCGGTGCTCAACTTCGCGTCGGCTCGGCTGATCGTCAACAGCCCGCAGGCGAACGTGGTGTCGGTGTCCAGCAATTCGCTGCGGGACGTGCCGCGCGGACTTCCGCTGGGCATCCCGAACGCACCCGACTCGCTGCCCGGACCCGACGCGCTGACGCGCGCGCCGTGGTTCGTCTGCGCTGACACCAGCTACGACAAGTCGAACACGCCGTCGCCGGTGACCGAGGTGCAGGTGCGCGAGATCGCGGGCGCCCCGCTGCGGCCGGATTCGGGGCTGCTGGTGTCCACACCAGACGGTATGAAATACCTGGTGTGGCGGGGAACCCGATTCCGCATCCCGCAGCAGGCGGTCATCGATGCGCTGGGCTACGGCGCCGTGCGCCCGCTCCCGGTGGCCTCGTCGTGGGTGCAAGCGCTGCCCAGCGGGCCCGATCTCGCCGCCGCCGACGTGCCCGGGTTGGGCAACCCGGCGTTCTCGGTGAAGGGGGAGACCGGGCGGGTCGGGCAGGTCTACGAGGTGCACGACCCGGTCCTCGGCGACGACCGGTTCTACGTGCTGCTGCAGGACGGATTGGCGCCGCTGAGCCGCACCGGGGCGGGGCTGCTGCTGGCGGACCCCGATCTCGCCGCCGCCTATCCGGGCTCGAAGCCGGGCGCGGTGGAGATCGACGCGGCGGCGGTGGGCTCGGTGCCGCGGTCCGCGCTGGCGGCGGTGCCGCCGGAACTGCCGGTGGACCCGCCGAAGATCACCCCGGTGGACCGCAACGACCGCGACGTTCCGTGCGCGCGGTTCGCCGTCGGATCCGGCGGCGAGGTCCCGGTGGAGGTGGTCATGGTGCGGCGCGACGATGCGCGCTTCTCCGGCGTGATCCGGTCGCCGCAGCCGGCGGGCGCGCTGGCCTTCCTGGTCTCGGTCCCGCCGACCTTCGGCGTGCTGGCCCGCGATCTGCCTGCCCCGGGTGCCCCGGCCGGCGCGCGCTACTTGATCACCGATCTCGGGATCAAGTACCCGTTGTCCGGGCCCGATTCGCTCGGGGCGCTCGGCTATGCGGGCGTCGACCCGCTGCCGGTGCCCAGCGAGTTGCTCGCGTTGCTGCCCGACGGCGTAGCGCTGGCGCCGGGCACCGCGACAGAGGTGCGGCCCGGGGACTGATGAGGAATCCCCCTACCGGGAAAGGCGACACGCCTGCAACAACACCGGCAACGCTTTCGGGGTGCTGTCCTGAACGGGGTGGCGAAGCGCCCCGGAACGACGTGAAACCCGTTGACCAAGCTGCAAGAACAGGAGACCGGACGAATGTCTGACCAGACCAGGTTGGTCGCGGAGCGGCTCAACGCGATCTCGACCCAGCACGACAGCACCGGCGAGGAGGTCAAGAGCACGCGGACCTCGCTCGGCGTGGAGATCGCGACCATGGCGTCGCAGAACAAGGGGGCGATGATCAAGGCCCTCAACGACGTGCACATGGAGTGGGACCGGCAGTGCCTGACGGTGGAGAACGAGCTCCACGCGATGGCGCAGGCGATCCGCGACGCCAGCACCAAGTACCAGTCGCAGGACCAGGACATCGCGAGCCAGGTCCGTCGGGGCGGAATGGGCGCCGAGGGGACTGATCTGGGCAACTTCCTCAGATAGCCGTCGCGGACCAGACCCCGAAGCACGAAAGGACGCATACCAATGGATGACGAGATCCAGTACCAGTACACGGCGCTGGGGGCGGGCGTCGAAAAGATGCGCGGGGCGACCAAAGCCCTCGCGCAGAAGATCGACGACCTGAAGAACCAGACGGGCAATCTGCTGCAGTCCTGGGATGCCCAGGCGTCGCAGACCTACAACACGAAGGCCAACAACATCAACGCCGCGTTCACCGCCATGAACGACACGCTGGACCGGGTGTCCACCGCGGTGGACACCGGGCACCAGAACATGCGGCAGATGGACGGCAAGCTGGCGTCGAGCTTCGAGTGAGCGCGCGATGACCGACGACACTGCCATGCGGGTCGACGTCGTCGAGCTCGGCAAGGCCGCGTCGGTGGTCTCCGGTATCGCCGACGAGTGCGCCGGATGCGCCGAACTGGCCGGGGTCGCGCCCAACGCGGGGGACCTTCCGGCGGGGAAGTGGTTGCAGGACCTGCTCGCCGAACGGCGGGACGAGGTCGCCGCGCACTGCCAGCGGTTGGAACGGGTCTTCCGGGAACTCGCCGACCGGATGGCGCGATTCGCCACCGACGTCCAGGCGCTCGACCAGCACAACGGATCAGCGGTGAAGTCCCTGGGCGACGGGTTGGCCGAAGCGTTCGACGGTGCGGTGCAGGGCATTTCCGGCGATCCGGGCGTTCACCAAGTCTGAAACTAGTCCATTGTGGATCGTTGGAAGAAGGTGCGATGACCGGCTCGGCTGCCAATGCGGACGATGTTCCGGGCGACGTGGACGCGGCCGTGCGGGCGTTGTCCAACGCCGATCCGCACAGCTTCTACGACGCGGCGCAGCGGTTCGAGCGCACAGACGCGCGCCTGCGTTCGGTGTCCGAGCAGTTCCGCGGCCGGCTACGGCACCTGGAGCAGGTCTGGCAAGGGCCTGGTTTCGAGATGTTCGCGCAATCGGCGGACCGGCTGCTGAACCGGATCGAGCAAGTCGTCGGAGTGCTCGCGGAGCCGAGCTACGCGGGACTGCTCGACGAGCTCGGCGACGCGCTGGCGGAGGCCAAGCGGGAGGTCGAGGACGTCCAGTCGCAACACGCCGGGGACGGTCCGCCGGCGGATCCCGGGGTCCATGCCGAGCAGGATGCCAGGGCGCAGGAGGTACTGCGGCGGCTGGCCAACACCTACCAGAGCACGGGGCGCCGGTTCCGCGCGCCACCGGCACAACAGGCCCACGTGCCCGGCGGCTCGACGCAGGTCACCAACGCGAGTTTCCACGTCGGAGCCGGCGCGGGCGGATCGGCCTCCGCTGATGCAGGGGGGGCGGGCTCGGGAGGTGGAACTCCGCCCGCCGAACCGGGTCAGATCTCGACGGACGGCGCGAGCGACTCCGGGGTCGAGTCGGTCGACGGTTCGTCGGTGGACGGGTTTTCGGCCGTCGAGGGGCCGGGCGAAGGCTCGGCCGGTTCCATCTGGAGTTCGGTGCTGCCGACCGCGGCGCTGCCCGCGGCGGCGGTGCTCGGGAAGAGCAAGAACAAACGAAGCCGGAAGAAGCAAGGCCGGCAGGAAAGCGACGGTGACGAGTTCGAGGAGAGCCGCAACAGCACTGAGGAACGGGACGACAAGCACGGTTCCTCCCGCTACCGAACGGAGAAGGACGGCGAAGGCCAAGCTCGTGACTCCGGCGAGGAGGAGGACGACTCGCGCAACAGCGCGTCGGATCGCCGGACGCAACACGAGATGTCTACATCGGACATTCGTGCAGAATCCGGCTCACAGCGTGATCCGGCGCGCGACGGCGTCGGTCGAATGGCTGAAACGGCACCGTCGGCCCGTACCGACACCACTGCGGCCCAGCCCGCGGCCTTGCAGCCGTCACATTCCCCGGCGGCGTCCGGGGCAGCTGCGGCGGCAATTGGGGCATCGCGCTTCCTGCCCGGCTCGGCGACGGCCCCGCCGCCACCGCCGCCGACCGGTCTGCGCAGCGACGGGAGTTCGCTGACCGCTCCGGTGGAGACCGGATCCGGACCGACCGGACAACCGGGCGCCGGGTCCGCGGCTCGGGGAGCGGGCGGACCGCAGGGCGGGATGCCGCCGATGAACCCGCGCACGATGGGCGGCGCGGGCCAGAAGGAGCAGCAGGAATCCGGCCACCAGGAACGCGAACGCAACGTCGCGGAGCACGAGGATCCGAGCACTTGGCAGGTCGGCGCCGGATCAGCGGGTGCGCTCGGTCGAGCGCACCCGGAACGAGGTAAGGAGGACCCCCGATGAGCTCCGATGCGCCGCGCTCGCCGCTGGACATGAGTTCGGCGTTGCAGGCCTTGGAAGAGCAGCAGGCGAAGCTGGCCGAGTTCCAGCACAAGCTGGCCGAAACCACCACCCGGGTCGAGTCGCCGAACCGCATGGTCGCGGTCGTGCTCGACGGTCAGGCGGAACTGCGCGAGATCAAGTTCCTCAACACCGACTACCGCACCATGGCCCCTGCCGATCTCGGCGAGATCCTGTTGCGCACCATCCAGCAGGGCCGGGCGAAGGCGGCCGAAAAGGTGCAGGAACTGATGCCTGCCGAAGCCCTCGGTGACGTCGATCTGCGCGGCGTCGCCACCGGTGAGGCAGACCTGTCCGATTTGCTCGGGCAGATCATGCGCCCAGCGCTGGAAGACCCCTTGGGTGGACTCCCCGGGCAGCGGCGAACGCAAGGCGAGGCCGACGACGGTTGGGATCGCGGCAGAACTGGATGATCCCGGTCGGCCTTCGGGCCACCGCGGGTGAGGAGCACATCATGGCAGATGAGACCTACGTCAACGGCCCCGGCGTCAACGCCGACGCCCAGAAGCTCGCCGGGGCGGTGCGGAACTTCCAGGGATCGCTGGCTGAGCTGAAGGCCGCGCTCCAGGCGGACGACAAGTGCTGGAGCGACGACGAGATCGGCGCGGAATTCGAGAAGAACTACAAGCCGGCGGCCGACAAGCTGACCGAGGGCCTGGAGAAGACCGGCACGAACCTGCTCCAGGTGGCCGAGAAGGTGCTGCCCGACTCCGCCCGGTTGTTGCAGGAGCAGGACGACTACAACGCCCAGGACGTCCGCGCCGCAGCAGCCGATCTCTACCAGGAGTCTCCTCCGGAGACCAAGTCCTGATCGGTACTTCCCCAGGCCGGCCGCGAAGAACTCGCGTGGTTCCGGTCGGACCGTGGGCAGCCGCTTTCGACCGAACCCGATCCCCTTGCACTTCCTGAGGTTGAAGGACCGCGATCATGCCCACAGAACTCCCCGCCGCGTTGCAGGAAGCCTTCCGCATCGTCGGTGGACAGGCTTGGCCTGAAGGCGATGAGGACGGGCTGAACCGGATCGCGGACGCCTGGAAGAAGATGGCTTCGGACATCGAAGTCCTCGAAGATGCCGTGCGGGCGTCGGCCGCCGATGTCTCGCGGGACATGCGCGGGGACTTCGCGAACGCCTACCGCAACTACGCCGAAACGAAGGGCGCGGAAAGTCTCGCCGAGCTGAAGAAGAACGCACAGGAGCGGTCGGACCAAGCGCGCAATACGGCGGCGGACATTCAGGCGGCGAAGGTCTCCATCATCGTCCAACTGGGCTTCGTCGCGGCGGCCATCGCGACCGCGTTCATCCCGATCGTCGGCGGGGTGATCTCGGGCGGGATCGTGGCGACGGTGCGCATCGCGATCAGCCAGATCATCAAGAACGTCCTGCTGAACATCGCCAAGAACGTCGCGAAAAACGTCGTGATCGGCGAAGCCATCGCCATGGGGACCGAGGCCGGGACCCAGGGCATCCAGCTGGCGACCGGACAGCGCACAGAGTGGAACGACGATCGGCTCAAGGGCGCGGCCATCAGCGGGGCTTTCGGTGGTGTCGGCGGTGGGCTGGCGACGTCGGCGGCGGAGGGCGTGGGGCGGGCCATCGCCCGCGGTGCGCTCGGGGAGGCGGCGAAGAAGGGCCTGCAGACCGCGGCCGGCCAGGCGGCCGGCGCGGTGGCCAACGCCGGTATGCAGGGAGCCGCCGGCTATGCGGGCGAAAAAGCGGCAGGGGCGGCGCAGGGCCACGACGAAACCAACAGCTACTCCTTCACCTCGGCCATGGCAGGCGGCTTCGGCCGTCTCGGCGGCGGCAAGTCCACGTCGCACACGACGGCGGCGGACGCCGCCGCCTCGGCAGCCGCGGTGGACAAGGCCGCCGGCGACACGTCGGTTCAGACGCCGAAGACCGAGTCTCTCGGCCCGGTGACGGCAGCATCGGCGAAGGGTGTGCAGACCGAGTCGCTGGGATCGACCGACAAGAGCGGCCTCGGCAGTGCTACGTCGGAAACCGAGGCCGGAGAAGGGCTTCCGACCTACACCAAGCAAGACTCGACGCTTCCCGGGTACTCGGAAACCGGCGGCGAGAGCGGCGCCGCGAACAACACCGGGACTGCGGCTGCGGCGACCGCCGCGGCGGGTCAAGCGGCGACGACTTCCCAGCAGTCCGGTGCTTCGGGCACGACGGGACAGCACTCGGCCACCAGTTCCGGGAACGCTACAGCCGGGCAAGCAGCGGCCAAGCAGGAACAGGGCACCACCGGGCAGCAGCAGCCGACCACTTCGTCGGGCACGGCGACGGACAAGGCCGCTTCGATGTCCACCGTCAGCGACGGCACTTCGCAGGCGACCAGCACCGGCACGGAAGAGCAGACCGCAGGTCTCCAGACCACGTCGACGGGCCAGGACCACCAAACCGCCTCCGAACACCCGCAAACCCACCAAGAGCAGCCGACCACCCAGCACCAGGAGGTCGGCAAGCACCAGGGGGCCGGTCAGCACCAGGGGGCTGGTCAGCAGCAGGAAGTTGCAGCGCATCATGGCGCTGGCCAATCTCAGGGGGTCGGTCAGCAGGCGGTTGCTTCGTCGCACCAGGAGGCTGCTCAGGTCGGCGAGCAGCAAGAAGCCGCGCCGCACCAGGCAGCGGGTCAGGACCAGGGGGGTGGGCAGCACCAGCAAGTGGCAACCCACCCCGAGGCCGACCAGCACCAGGAGGCTTCTGCCGAGAATCAGGAGGAGTCCCAGCACGGGGTCGGCGCCGAGCACCGGGACGGTTCGCCACAGCATCAGACCACCAATCCGGTCGAGCAGCACAGTGGGGCTGCGAAGCACGACAACTCGCACACCACCGAACATGGGGTGGAATCGCACGCAGCCCACGGCGAATCCGATAAGTCCCAGCACGAAACACCGGTCCATTCGACGGAAACCACGGCCGCGAAGCAGGAAACCGCTGGCAATCTCGCGACGAAGTCGACGGAAAAAACCAGCTCGAACACCTCCAGCGCACACTCCGAGTCCTCAACGGAGACGGCGTCCGCGCAGGCCACGCAGACGCCGACCACCAGCGAGAGCACGCACAAGGCGGGCACGATCCCGTCCACCGCGCAGCACGAGACGGTCGCCCCAAGCCTGGATTCCACCCCGAAGCAGGAGACCGGCTCGACGCAGTCGGAGCACTCCTCGGAGCAGGCGAACACAACGCAGCAGACGCCGCCGCCGATGATGATGCCGCCGCAGGCCCAGCCGACCGCGCACCACACCACCGTCGACCAGCCGCAGTCGACCGCGCAGCGAGGCCCTACCCCGACTACCTCGCCGACTCCCGTGACACAGCGCCCCACCACGACGTCGTCCGGCGCCTCACACGCTGCGAGCCAAGGCAATTCCCGCACCCCCGCCACCGAATCGCGCCCCACCACGTCGACCACGCAAGGAAAGAAAGTCGCAGCCGCCGCAGCTGCCACGACCGGCGACGTCCGACCCCCGCAACGGCCCGAGAACAAGTCGAGCGGACCGCTGTCAGGAAAGGCCGCGGGAAAGCGGCCGATGCGGGCGCCCCAGTCGTCGAGCGACAACGTCGCAGCTGGAAAGCCGAACCCCGGACCTACAGGAACCGACGCGACTTCGCACTCCGGTGTCTCGGACCAGGCGAAGCAGAAGGCGCACGAGCTCGCGCGGAAGAAGAACCTGCACTACGGAGGGTTGGATCGGCAGAAGATCGCAGAGCACGAGCGGAACCTCGACGAGCTGGCAGCTCTGTACGAACACGGCGATGGGAAAGCCGCGGAGGAGTTCGTGCACGAGCTGCGCGGCCCGAAGGACAATCCGAACCCGCTGTACAAGGACTGGGCGACGAAGGGGCGTCTCTACGGCGGGGCGCCGGGCGGGCAGCAGCAGTCGCATCCGCACAAGGGCGTGCCGCCAGTGCTGGAAGAGGCCGGCTCGTCGGGTTCGCACGACACGACGGCAGCTGGTGGTCCTGATCCGGAGCAGCTTGTTCAGCTCACCTTCGGCTTTTTGCACGATGGTAAAGATGTGGGGCAGCTTGCTCAGGAGTTCGGGTTCGATGTTTCCGTGGTTGAGCAGGTTCTTGCGGATGCGGGGATTCTCGGTCGTCCTGATGTGGAGATGACTGACGTCGGTGGGTTGAGTTCTGCGGAGTTGGATCCGGACCTGATTTTCCAGATTAGTTTCGGGCACTTGGGAGAAGGCAAGTCGCCGGAGCAGCTCGCTGCGGAGCTTGGTGTGGATCCTGGTGTCGTGAATGAGGTTCTTCAGCTTGGATCCGATGGTGGTTTGGGGTCGTCGCATGTGGGGCGCGAGGAGATCCCCGCGAGCATATCAGCTGTCGACGCGACCGGCAGAGGAAACATGCCGGCGAAGTGGAGTGCGGAGCGCGCGGAGCTTGCTCAGCAGGTCAAGGCCGATCGTGAGGCCGGTTTGACGAACAAGGAACTGGTCGAGAAGTACAAGATCAGTAAGAGCTCCGTCAACAGTCTCCTCAAAGAGTCTGGTTTTAAGCAGAAACCTAAAGCCAAATTGCCCCCGAAGGGGAGTTCGGATCGCGCGGAGCTTGGTCAGCAGGTCAGCGCCGGTCGTGAGGCCGGTTTGACGAACAAGGAACTGGCTGCGAAGTACAATATCAGTAGCGGCAGCGTCGACTGGCTCCTCAAAGAGTCTGGTTTTGAGCAGAGATCTTATGTCAAATTGCCCCCGCTGGGGAGTTCGGATCGCGCGGAGCTTGGTCAGCAGGTCAGCGCCGGTCGTGAGGCCGGTTCGACGAACGAGGAGCTGGCTGCGAGGTACGAGATCAGTACGTACAGCGTCAAGGGGCTTCTCGATGAGCATGAGGCTTTGGAGGCTCAGCGGGCGTCCGAGCGTCTTGTCACGTGGTCGCAGCAGCGGCATTCCGGTGGTTCGGTTCCGCGGTTCGAGGTCGGTGGTTTTGATGCGCAGTGGCGGGCGATGCTGGGTGAGGAGTTCGGGCGTGAGGTGACGCCGGATTCGGTCGAGTACCGGGCGTGGCAGGAGTATGTGGGTGCTCGGGCTGAGCGTGATTGGTATGGGGTGCGGTTGGATGATTCCGCTGAGGGTGGTTCGCGACAGGCGGCGGAGTTGTTGGAGCGTGCGGAGCAGATCGAAGCGCGGTTCCGGGATGCGCGGGAGCGGGTGGATGGTGCGGCGGTCGCGCTGCGGCAGCTTGGGGTGAATCCGGACGATCTGCACGCGTTGTACGAACAGGAGCGTACTGAGTATTTCGCCGCGCGGGGTGGCGCGCTCGGTGGTAGCCAGTTGCCCCGCTACGCCAGTCAGGGGCGTGCTCCGGGCGGGAGTCCGTGGCCTGTGGGATCCCAGAAGGGCGGTGCTGGGCAGCTGACGGAAGCCCCGGTTTCCGGTAGCCAAGCAGGGCCGTCGAACCTTGCAACGCAGTCCACTTCGGACACGGCTCACCAGTCCGATCACGTCAGCATCGAGATGGGTTCGGGCGACATCGAGCTGCAGGAGCTCCACCACGACGCCCCGCCCACGGCCAGTCCCGCGACGCAGCGCAAGCAGGATCTGGTGGCGACCAACCTGGTCAAGGCAACCGATGTCGATGGGACGAAGTTGCGCGCCGATCTGGCCGGCGCCATGACCGAGCTCGGCATCGGTGAGTCGGTCCAGAACGCGTTCCGGGCGGCCTTCTCGGACGTGCAGCTGAAGGACGATTTCACCGCGCTGTCCGAGGAAGGCGTGACCAAGTCGATTGGGCACGGCGCAGGCTCCGTCGAGGTCACCGTGCGCACCCGCCTGGTCGGCGAGGAGTCGCCCGTTGCCGGGCCGACGGTCGATGAGGCGAAGCACGAGGTGGAAAACGCCTCCGGCGACTACGGTAAGACCTCCGATGAGAACGCCTCCACGGTGCGGCGGGAGAAGGGCGCCGACCTCACCGGCATGTTCGGGCTCGGCACCACCAACCCGATGGGCGCGGTGGAGGCCGGCGCAAGCGTCAAGGCGGCTGCCGTGCCGGGGTGGAAGTTCGGCACCGATTCGGCGCTACAGCACTCCTCGAAGGTCGAACTGCCCGGCGGTACCCGTTCAACCCGCCACGACCTGTGGCACAAGATCACCGTCACCCGCCACGACGGGGCTTCCGCCACGCGGCACGGCACGCAGGAATCCGGGATCGAGGTAACGATTCCCGAAGCGCTGCAGGCGGAAACCGAATCCACTCCGGTCACCGACACGCGGGTTCCGCACCCGCAGCACATGCACTCCGCGCACCTGCGCGGCGACGAAAAGCTCTTCGACAAGATCACCAAAGCGTTGCCGGAGAACCACCCGCTGCGGCGCGAGCTCGACACAGTCGGCTCGACGGCGCGGGGGCAGCTCCGCGAGACGCTGGGCGGCTCCGGCCTGTCGTTGCGGGCGGGCGACCTGCTCGGCGGCCGCAAGATCACCCAGACCCTGCAGTACGAGCACCACGGCCGAACGCGCACCGCCACCGTCCACATCGGATCTTCGGTGCACTCGCCGACGCTCATCCACGAGCAGGACGCGACGGTCACCGGCAGCGGCGGTGCGAAGACCGAGCACGCTGCGTCGGAGATGACCAAGCAGAGCACCGACGTCCGGTTCGGGGGCGGCGGTCTGGTCGCAATACCCCGCGTGCAGGACGCGAGCTTCGCGGCCGGTGCCCGCGGCGACGTGAACATCCAGGCAAAGGTCGGCGGTACCGGCAGCGACGAGCACACCATGAAGAACACCACCGGTGCTGCTCTGGAATCCGAGCACACCCAAACCGGGACTTTGCGGGCTTACCGGACGGCACTGGAATACGACGTCCACATCGATTTCGACGACGGCACCGGCATCGACGCCGAGCCGCACCACGTTGAAGCGGGCGCGACCGTCTGGATGAGCCCCGATGATGCCGTCAGCAATGGCTGGGACTCCTTGTCGCAGCACCCCGATCCATCCGGCAGCACACCCACGCAATCCGACACGGCCACCCCGCTGAGCGGCATTTCCCCGTTGAGCGTGCTCGGCGGCAAGGTCGAGTTCGGAGGTGTTGACCGGGTCGCCACCGAACTCCACCAGATCCTCGACGGCGACGTGCTGCCGCCGCACCACGGGACGGGCCACCAGCCCCCGCACGTCAGCAAGAACGTCGATCGGATCAACGCGCTGATCACCCCGGATTCGTTCGCCGCGCACGCCGCCGAGCTCGTCGGCGACGGCTGGTCGTTCGTGCTGCCGCGCGAAACCCACGTCGGCACCTCGACCGGCACCGAACACGTGTGGGTCAAAATCCGCGCCACCCCAGGGCGCTACGAGGCGACGCCGGTGGCGGTGCCGGGTGGCGGCGAGTTGAAGAGCACGCTGACGTCTTCCTCGCACGACGAGCACACCACCAAGATCAAGGGAAACTGGATCGGCACCGGCGGTTTCGGCGGCGTGATCCCCATCGACCCGAACTTCCCGCTGCGCACCGCACAGATCTCCGGCAGCTACACCAGGAAGATCGGCGACTTCGAACGGACCGTGACCGTGACCGCCGGTCACGAGAACGCCTCCTCCTGGAAGACCGGCACGCACTACCAGAACACGCAGCGGATCCACTACGACATCGAGGTGTTCGGCCCGAACGGACGCATCGGCGAGCGCTCCTTCACGGCCGACGCCACCGCCGAGGTCCCCGTCGGATCACACCCGCTGGGCGGGCAGGCGGGAGAAACCCCACCCGCGCCGACCGCGGAGTTCCGCGACCGCTACGGCTCCACCCCGGCCCGGCCCGGCGGCTGGAAGCAATCCACGCTGCCCGACGACTACGCCGTGCACAGCCTCAACCTCCCGCACGGCATGGGCGAGAAGCTCATGCTCGAGATCAAGGCGTTCGACGGCCTCGGCGACGACGCGGCGGCCGGCAACCCGCTCGGACACCTGGGCGAGGACGGCGTGATCGCGGCCAACCGGGTGCACAACTTCGCCGGACCGACCGAGATCGGGGCGAACCTCGACCGCGCGGTCACCGGCACCTACCACGCGCAGGTCGAGCGGTACCGCCAGGGCGAACTGCTCACCGGGTACTCCGACAGCCTCGGCGAAGCCGCGATGCACCTGTCCCTCAGCAACCCCAAGGTGATCGACCACGCCGAATCCATCGGTCTCGAACTCACCGCGAAGAGCAAGAGTTCGACCGGACACGGCGAGATCACCAAGACCTCGTCGGACACGTCACTGGACGGCCGGACCAACGCGCGCCTCAACCAACAGGCCTCGCTGGTGCCGCAGGGCACGCACACCGCGACCGACGAATCCGGGGCGGGCACCGCGCACGCCCACGAGCACGAAAGCTCCCAGAAACGGGCCTACGACGGGCCCGGCTACCTCGTCTCCTTCGACGCCAGCATCGTCCTCAGCGGACGCAACACCGAACACCTCGTCATCCCCGTCGGGGACATGTACCACAAGTCGGAGTGGACGCACTCGCAGGTGGACGCGCACGACGTGATTCGGTTGTGGGTTCCGGCCGACCAGATCCACCAGATCGCCGGGCCGAACGACATCGAGTGGCACGTCGACCACCCCCACGACGAAGCGGCCACGCACTACCAGGGCGGGCAGTTCGCGGAGCCGGACCACGCGAAGCTGGCCGACGGCTGGGTGAACGTGCGCCCCGAGGTCACCCACAACCTCTTGTCGCACCTGGAAGACGCGCTCGGTTCGGTCACCCGCGACCAACTCCCCGACAGCGTCTGCACGAGCTACATCAGGTGGCTCTACCACTCGGTCACCCACGTGACGTCCTCGGCGTATTCCTGGCTCATGGACCCGAGCGCGGGCCGGCTCGACGCGATGGTGCACTCGCGGCTGTTCCCCGCGCTCGCCCCGTCGGGGTTGGGTGCCCTGTACTCCGACATCGTCGGCGGCGGGATCCGGACCACCTACCACTACGACGGGCCGCTCGGACGCACAGACATCACGATCACGGTCACGGGCACCGAGAAGCCCGGCAGGGTCGAAGCGGTCTCGGACAAGTGGACGCTGAGCGAGGAGTCCAAGACCACCAGCAAAGTCGTCGGGCAGCACATGACCGCCACGACGCACACCTTCCAGGGGCAGGCCGTCTTCAGCATCTTCCCGGAGGGGCAGATCCAGAAGAACCCCGGCACCGCAGGGACCGGTGAAGCCAGCCACAAGTCGCAGACCACCGTCGAGGACACGAAGAGCACCGAGACCACTTACAGCAGCGAGCACACCGGGCGCACGGTGGCGTTCGTGCACGACCTGGACCTGACGATCTCGATCGAGAAGACGTCGGGCTGGGGGAGGCTGCCGCAGAGCCTGTCGTTCGGCGTGCTGGACCGGTTCTTCCCGGCCACCACCTCCGAACCGGTCCACGTGCACGCCAGCATCAAGGACGCGGTTCGCCGCCTCGTCCCGGAGGCGGACGCCCAACCTCTCGAACAGCTCCAGAACTCCGCGACGTCCGGAGTGGACTGGGCGGCCCCGAAGCACGAACTCCCGGAGGGCAGTCGCGGGGCCGTGCGGGTGAACCGCGTTCGTGCGGAAATCGACTCATTGCTCAACGGCGGGCTGAACGCGGCAACCGAGGGCAGGCCCGCGCCGTCGCTGCCCGCCGGGGCGACGGGAACGCGGCACCAGATCTCCGCGATGACCACCCAGAGCACCCTGTCGTCGCAGCTCAAGTCGGCGATGAGTGAACAGGGCTACCGGATCGGTGGCCTCGACGAGGACCGCTACTTCGAGGCCGGCGCGCTCAACCACGGGCCGATCAAGTCGTTGACGCTGCATGCGGAACTGCGCAATCCGCGAGTCACCGCCGTCGCCCCGGAAGGCAGCTCCTTCGAGGGCAAGCAGTCCAGCAGCGAGACGCTGAAGGCCACCCACCAGAAGACGCTGACGGGCGGCACGGCCACCCGCGCCGGGCTCGGCGGACTGCTGTGGAACTCCAACCCAAGCGGCCCCGGGCCCGGCCAGATCGGGCGCCTGGCCGGCGAGGTCTCGATCAAGGGGCCGGAGGCGGAGAAGGTGGTCACCGACACCAGCGAGGTCGGCGGCAAGACCTTCGAACAGGAGCATTCCTCGTCAGGCAAGACCTACCTGGTCAGCAGCGACGTGAGCTGGTCGATCACCCCCGAGTACCGCGGTACCAACGTGCCCGCGCACTGGAGCGAGCCGCGGGTGGTGCGCGAGCCCGGCGGCGCGGTTTTCCGAACCGACGAAGCGGGACTCCGTGCGCTGGGACTCGAACCACCGGAAGACCATGCCCCAGCGCATGAGCGAACGACGCCCGAAGAGCACGTCCACACCGAGCAGGAGCCGGTGGTGCTGGACGATGTGCACACCGTCCAGCACCAGCAGACTGTCGCGGAATCCTCCCGCGCAGCGGCGAAGTCGGAGTCGTTGAGCGACTTCCTCGCGCCGAAGCAGGAGGACGCCGGATCGACCGGCGGGCACGGCTCGGAACAGCCGATGTCGGAGAAGCGGCTGGGGAAGTTGTCGTGGAACCAGGTGCACGGGCTCGGCGATGATGCTGCCAGCGGATCCGAGGGGCTTGGAAAGGAGTCGTCGCAGCACTCCGGACACGAACCTTCGGACGGCGTCGAACAGCCGCGCACGCCGCATCTGGACACCCAGAACAACGGGGCCGGACCGTCGAATCGGCAGGGCGGCGGTGAGTCGTCTGCTGTGGACACCGGGTTGGTGCTGGAGGGTTCGGACGTGTTGCCGGGCGAGGCAGAGTCCGACCCAGCCGGGCAGCTTTTGGCAGAGCTGAACGAGGCGACGCTGTCGGACCCGGCTTCCGCCGGTGTGTTGCCCGAATCCGACCTGTTCGGGCTGCTCACGCCCGCTGACCCGCCGGAGTTCCTCCGCGGGCACGACTACTCGGAGATCACCTCTGGCCAGGGCTTGGACCTGTTGCAGCGGCTCGACCTGAAGCGTCCGGCACCGAACTGGTCCGGCGTCGCGCCGCACAACCTGCGGGATCTCGACGACTTCGTCCTGACACGGGAACTGCCCGAGCACGAACGCGGCTGGGCGGAGAACGAAACGCCGCTACCCGCCGAACTTCAACTGCTGCGCGCCCGCGCCTCCATCTGGTTGGGCGGCCCGCTGGACACCAGCAGTCCGGCGAAGGTCGAAATGCGAGACAACATCGCGGAGTCCGAGAAGCAATTGCGGGGCTCGGCACCGATGGTGGTGTTCACCGACGTACCACGTGCGCTGTTCGAGCAGGCCGCGAAACTCCCGGTCGACCACGAACCGGACTCGCTGGCCGGTGTTCGCGAGATGCTGGCGTGGGCCGAGGACAACAACGTCACGCTGGTCAACGTCCACGAGGTCTTCCACAGCTCGTGGCCGATGCCGCAGCAGGAGGCGTTCCTGGCCGAGCTGGCGAAGCAGACCAAGCCCGGCTACACCGCGGCCAGCGACTACCTGCGGGTGGCGGTCGGACAACGCTTCGGCCTCCCGTACAGCGACGGCGAGTACCAGACCACTTGGCAACTGCTCGACGAGATGCAGCAGGTGCTGGACTCCCGCGAGGCGTACGGGATGCACAAGCGCGGCGGCAGGGTCAACAACGACCTCCTCGTGCTGCCCAAGGGGCACCCGTTCGCGGACAAGTTCTTCGAGCGGATGCGCGACAACTACGGCAAGCCGCAGCGCGAGGTCCACAAGGTGCCAGCCTTCCTCCCCGCCGAAAGCTTCGTCACCAATTCGCAGCTGAGGCCGCACCGCTACTCGGTCACCTCCCGCACCGGCCCGATCAACATCGCAAAACTCGCCGACGAACTCGGTCACGGAGGCGGGGACCGAGGAGCCATCACCGGACCGGCGATGAACACCGGGGGCCAGTGGGTCGCCCGCCCCCGCCCGCAGCCGTCGATCCTGTTGGGCGATCGCGCGGCGACCGTCGAACTGACCAAGAAGGTTGTGCAGACGCTGGTCCGGGAGTTGTACAACCGCGACGGTGACCTGCACCTGACCCTGGTGGCCGATGCTGTGCACCAGCACGAGGCACCGGATGTGATCTGGACTGCCGCGCTGGGCTACCTCGCGCAGCGGCCGGAACTGGCCGGGCTGGTGCGGACCGTCACCGACCGCGAACTGGTCAGCATCACCGGCTACGAGCACGAGGAGCGCCGCGTCGAGCTGCCGGAACAGGCCCAGCGGCACCTGCGGTCCCAGCCGGGGGAGGAGATCCACCGGCTGGGCGAGTTCTCGCGGCCCGCCACAATGGAGCAGGCGCTGTCCGAGCCGCACGATGCCGCGAACCAGGAGTCGCAGTTCCCGGCTCAGCACCAGGCGAAACTGCGCGGCGGCTCGAGGGATGCGTGGCAGTCGCCGGGCGGATCCGGTTACGACGTGACCGGTGCTCCGGCCGAGTCGTCCGGATCCCGAAGCCCGCAGCACTCCGACATGGACGTGGATCTCGTCCCGGCGTACGCCAACGTCGATGACCTGTCCCGGTACGGGTTGGCAGGCGAGGACGCGGACACCTTCGACTCGCTGTTCAACTCCGACGACTTCGCCAGCAGCGAGCACACGATCGGAAACTGGACGATTCGTGGTCAGTCGGTCGACGACATCCACTTCTGGGGCGCGGTTTCCGGTGACGGCACGCGGATCGGGGTGGTGTCCGAACAACCGGGCTACCCCGTCTGGCAGTGGTACGAGCTCGACAAGGGCCTGGTGGCGACCTCGCCGTTCTTGCCGGGTGGCCCGAGCAAAGCGGAACTGGCGAAGTTGGAAAGCTCGTCGTCGAACACCGAGTCGGCACCACCGGTTTCACCGGCCGCGGTGTCGTCGTCGGACCCCACGCCGGAGGTGCCGGTCAATCCCGGTGAGCAGCACGACAATCCTGATTCGGACCCGGCCGCTGTCGTGGTCACTGATCAGCACGGCTTGCAGCGTCCACCGTTCGGCGGGGCGGAGAACCACCTCCTGCACCCGGATGACGTCTCAGGTGGTTTCGTGCACACCGAGACCGGTATCACCGCGTTCCGGTGGCTGAACGAGCATCCGGCCGTGGTGCTGGACTACGGACTCCTGCCCAGGGACGCCAGCCGTACCGACTCACTCCAATTCCACGTCAGCGCGTTCGGCCATTCGCAGTTCGTGTCGACCACGATCGATCCGCGTTACCACCACGACGATCGTCGCTATCGCTACGAGATCCGCGCGTCGAAGCCCGGGATCGATGTCCGGAAGACCTTCGACGTGCGCGGCATCGACTGGTTCGCCGCGGAACGGGAGAAGGAGGTGGCCTTCCTCGGGAAGATTCCCCAGGAGGACATCGTCGAAGTCATCGAGATGGTCCGTGACGACCGTGGGGGGTGGACGAAGGACGTCATCTGGACGGCGAAAGACGAGGCCACGGACACCGATCTGGCGAACCACAAGCCTGCGCTCGGGAACCTCCGAGTGGGCTCGGCCGAGGAAGCGATGACCATCGCCAAACAGGTGGCCGAGATGGAGGCCCGGGCGTACAAGGCCGAGCGGCGGGCCACGCAGTCGGTGTTCATGGTGGATGAGTCGCTGCCGCCGAAGTACCACGAGAGGCTCGCCGACGCCTTCCTGCGCGGTGATGGGGAAAAAGTCGATCAACTCCGGAAGGAACTGCGCGACGCGCTGTACGGAAAGCGCACCATCCGCGCGGAGTCGTCGCAAGGCGCAGACAAACGGGCGCGTCTTCTCGGCGCAGGACAGATCGAGTCGAAGGACGCCAAACCGGGCCTTCGCGGCGGGGCGCGGTCCTCGGATTTGCTGAACACCGACCGCAACGCTTCGGGTTCGTCCCGTTCTCACGAACATGGTCAGCGGTCCGCCACGATGGAGCAGGCGCCGTCCGAGCCGCACACCGCGGCGAGCAGCGCCGCCGCGCACCAAGACCGCCCAGACCCGCAGGAGTCGCCGGTCGACCCGATCGATCACGAAACGCAAGACGACACCGGGACTGGCTGGCATGTCGACGGCCTGGTCGACGCGGAAGCTCGGACGACCATCGAATCCGAGGTCCGGGCGTACGTCGACGAGCGTCGTCGCGCGGGTGCCGTTTTCATCGTCGACCAGTCCCAGCTGCCGCAGTGGGTGGACCGCCTCGCCGACGCCCTGGCCCGGGGAGACCAGGCCGCGGCCGACGGAATCCGGGGCGAACTCCGCGATGCGTTGCGCGGTCGCCGCGCGGCGGCTGCAACGCTGCAACACGAGAACGGCGTGCCCGGTCTGCGCGGCGGAAGCCAATCCGATGCTCCGACCCACGTTTCCGGCGAAGCCGGGACGTCCGGTTCCCAGGGCACTGCGACGACCGAGGCCGATGGCAGTTCTGGGTCGGAGACCGATTCGAGCTCGGGCGGGGCGTTCGGCGCGGCGGAACACACGGAGACCGTTCCCGGCACCGACCACACGATCACGACCACGCTGGACGGCGCGGGTGAGTACGTCCTGCGCGATGGCGACGGGACCGTGCTGGCGCAGCGGCTCAACCTGTTCGACCAGGGTGACAACGTCGGTTTCGTCATCGTGGATCACCGGAACGAGCAGCCGATCGCGCACTTCTTCGAAGAGGAGGGCGGCGACTCGACCGAGCTGGAGTACTCCGAACACACCGACGGACCTACCCGCAGCTTCCAGCTGACCGATCCCGACACCGGCGACTTCCAGGAGTACGACCACCAGACCCACGCCGTGGTCCGCCAGTCCTTCGGGCTCGGCGGCGAGGACCGGTTCGGCCGGGTGTGGCACGAGGTCGGCAGCGGCCGCGTCCTCATCACCGACGGTCTCGGGCGGGCGCACTTCGGTTCCGGTGTGCACGACGATGGCGGATTCCTGCACATCACGGTTCCCGACGGGACCTTCGTGGTCGACCCCGCCGGCGGTGAGGTGGCCGAGCAGCACGTGAATCCGGCCGTGCACCTCGGCCACCGCCACGACGTCCCGACGCCGGCGTGGGCCGTCGACCACGGCGTCGATTACGAACCGGTGGAGAGGTGGCGGGAGCCGAACGCCAGCGACGACGGGCGTCTGATGCAGCTCAGCGCGGACGGGCGCTGGTGGCGACTGTTCGACTCCGAGGGGAACGTGACCATCGCCCAAGCGGTTCGGCCGGGCGAGCAGTCCCAACTGGTCGGCAAGCTCACCCGTGAGGTGAGAGCGCGGCACGCCGACGGCACGCCGCTGGTGGTCGAACCGCGCTACGACTGGTACCGGGTCGACCTGGCTTCCAGGGAGGCGCCGAACGGTGTCCAGTTGGGCAGCTCGGACGTCGGTGAGGTCCTCCCGGTCGAGGCGCACGAGCCGACCGCGAATCCCGACTTCGACCCGCTGCAGGCGGCGGTGCACCGCCCAACCGACCTGAGTGGGCTGATCCCGGAGCCGCTGTGGCGGGTGGATTCGGATCTGCTGCACCGATTCGACTCCAGGCGGTTCGAGGACATCTTCGAAGAAGGATTCGTTCCGATGGACCCGGACAACCAGTGGCCGCTGGGGGGTGGCCGCAGCACCGACGTCGACCTGGTCACCTTCACCCACCAGAACACCCTGTCGATGTACGTCAGCACCACCCGGTCGGAAGGGATGGAGGGCGACGGGCGGCTGCGATACGACATAGATGCTCCCGGTGGGTTGGATGTCAACCGGACCCTGGGGCCCGCCACCCGTTATCCGGGCGAGCGGGAGATCTCCTTCCCGGGCGGGATCAAGCGCCGGTACATCATGGGTGCGGAGGACCCGACCGAGCCGGATTGGTACCTGGTCAACAAGCACTACGACCCGCTCGGGACGGCACTGCCGGACAGCGTGTCCGATGTGGATACCCTGACCGGGATGACCCAGGGCCTCGCGCTCGGGGACGAGAACCCGCCTCCTGCGACGGGGATCGAGGCGTGGGAGCGCTACGTGCGGGCACGGGCCGAAGTGGAGCGGTGGACGCACGACCCGGCGTGGCACGAGGCTGGGGAGTCCAGCACGGGCTCTGTCGCGAAGCAGCGAGCGCAGCAGAGCCTGGAGGCGGCGCGGGCGGCTCTCCGCGAAGCGGAGCAGGGTCTGCGGTCCTGGGGCTACCACGACCCGGCCGCGATATTCGCCGAGCAGCGCGCCCGGCAGGCCGAGGAGCGGGCAGGCCGGGATGCGGCCGGACATCCGGCCGGCGGTGCGGAGTGGCAGCCGCAGGACCGGCGTTTCGACGTGCAGACGGACCTGAACACCGGGATGACGTTGACGACGACCTTGCATGGTCGTCAGGCCGGCGAGTTCGCGTTCCGCGATGCCGATGGCGTGGTGGTCCAGCAGCGGATGAACCTCCTTGGCTCCAGCCAGGAGTCGTTGGGGCACGTGATCCTCGGCCGGGGCCCCGGCATGAACGAGGCGACGCGCTACCTGCCGGATGGCACGACGCGGTCGATGAGGTGGGAACCGGTGTCGGAGAGGGAGTTCCAGCTCGTCGACCCGAGTTCGGGGGACTACCTGCGATTCGATGCGCCGACGCGGACGCTGGTGGAACAGCGGTCGGGAACCCGGTCGGACGTGGAGTCGACGCCGGACGAAAAGGATGGTCGAAACCTGACGGTGGCCAGCGGGGCTCGCAGGGCGGCGGACATGGGGCCGAGCCGGGAGTCGTGGGATCGATATCTCGAAGAGCAGAGTCGCGGGCACTGGCCGAAGTCGGGGGAGAACGCGCCTGCGACCCGGGCCCAGGCGTGGACCGAGTACGCAACCGCGTTGGCAAAGGAGAACCTGGCGGCGCACGATCCCGCGTTGCGGGGTGAGGGCAGTTCGCGCACCGCTCCCGCTGCGATGCTACGGGCGCAAGAGGCGTTGCGACAAGCACAGGCGGAAAAGCGGGTTGCCGAGCGTGGGTTGCGGGCGTGGGGGCATGCCCCGGCGGCGCTGGTGGCTGAGTGGGAGGCGAGGCAGGACGCCTACCGCGCTGGGCGTGGATTCCCGGCCGGAGGCTCGCAGCATTTCTCCTTCCGGTTGCCTGGCGAGATGGAGATCACGGAGGCCATCGAAGGTACCGAGCACACGATCACGAGGACGCTGCAGGGCCCCCTCGACGGCGAGTACGTGATACGCGACGGTCGCGGGAAGGTCGTGGAGCAGCGGTTCAACCTGCACGGACCGACGGACGACGATGGCTTCGCCATCGTGAGCTTCCGGGGCAACGAGCCCACTACCCACTACTACCGCGACGACGGTGTCGACCTGATGGTGATGGAGTACTCGGATCGCTTGGCTCCGTCGGGCCCGAGCTTCCGGCTGACCGACCCCGGCACCAGAGATTTCCTTGAGTTCGACCTGGCGACCCGCAGCCTCGTCATGCATTCCTTCGGCCTCGGTAGCGGAGCGGACCGCTCGGCGCGGGTGGTCCATGAGGTCGACACGGGTCGGGTCGTGGTCACCGACAGCCTCGGGCGGGCTCATGTCGGATGGGGTGCCACGGAGGAGGAAAGCCTTTTGAAGATCACGCTCCCCGACGGCGAGATCGTGGTCCTTCCCAGCAACGGCGAGCTCGTCGAGCTGAACGTCGGCGAAGCGGTACACCTCGACTCGCCGAAAACGACCATGGAGCCCGAATACGACGGCGACGTCGTCGAGTACATCTCGTCGGAGTGGTGGAACGAGCCCAGTGTCGATCCTGACGGGCGCTTGGTGCAGACCAGCCACGACGGGCGCTGGTGGCGATACGTGGACTCCGAGGGGAACGTGAGCATCGTCCAAGCGGTTCCACCAGGTGAGAACCCCCGCCTGGTCGGCAAGCTGTCCCGGAAGACCGTGGACAACGGCGGCACACCGCTCGTCGTGGCGGTGTCCTACGACTGGTACCGGGTCGATCTCGCTTCAGAAGACAATCCTGAAGGCATGTACGTGGGCAGTTCCGACGTCTCCGAGTTTCACCCGGCGGAGCGGTACGAGCCGTCCCCGGCTCCTGCATCGGACCCGCTGCGGGCGGCGATCTACCGCCCTGATCACATCAGCCGGATCATCCCGGCCCCGTTGTGGCGGAAGGACGCGGAACTGCTGTCCCGTTTTGACGGCCGCGAACCCGATTCCATCTTCGAGGAGGGCTTCGCGCCGAAGAATCCGAGCAACCAGCAGGTGCTGGACGACGGACGCGCCACGGACATCGATCTGGCCTCCTACTCCCTCCAGGAGCCGGCGCCCGCGTCGATGTTCGTCAGCACGACCCGGGCGAAAGCCCTGGAGGACTTCGACGACAAGCTGCGCTACGACATCGACGCGCCTGGCGGGGTGGACGTCAACCGAACCCTCGGTCCCGCCACCCGCTACCCCTCCGAGAGGGAAATCGCGTTCCCGGGTGGGGTCAGGCGCGAGTTCATCATGGGCGCGGAGGCTCCGGACGAGCCGGATTGGTATCTGGTCAACAAGCACTACGACCCGCTGGCGCGGGGAGCGTCCGGCGCGGAGGGGGCCACGCCTGCGACGGGTGTCGAGGCCTGGGAGCGCTACGTGCGGGCCCGGACCGAGGTGGCGCGGTGGACGCAAGACCCGGCGTGGCACGAGGTCGGGGAGTCGAGTTCGGGTTCGGTGGCGAAGCAGCGTGCGCAGGAGAACTTGGAGGTGGCGCGGGCGGCCCTCCGCGAGGCGGAGCAGGGGCTGAGGTCGTTGGGCTACCACGATCCGGGTGCGGTGTTCGCTGAGCAGCGCGCCCGGGAGGCGGAGGAGCGGGCTGGTCGGGATGCGGCGGGGCATCCGGGTGGTGGTGCGTCGTGGTTGTCGCAGGATCAGCGTTTCCGCGTGGAGCAGGATCCGAATACCGGGATGACGTTGACGACGACGTTGCATGGTCGTCAGGCCGGTGAGTTCGCGCTCCGCGATTCCGATGGCGTAGTGCTGCAGCAGCGGATGAACCTGCTGAATGCCGACCAGAAGTCGATGGGGCACGTGGTCCTGGACCGGCGGCCCGGGATGAACGAGGCGGTGCACTACCTGCCCGCCGGCACCACGCGGACGCTGCGCTGGGAACCGGTGTCGCAGACGGAGTTCCGACTGGTCGAGCAGGGCGCGGGTGACTACCTCCGGTTCGACGCGCCCACCCGAACGTTGGTGGAGCAGCGCTCCGGGATCTTCCACGAACCGGAACCTGGGTCGGTGGTTTCGGGTGATTCGGGGCCTCAGCCGGAACGCTTCGGGTCGTTGTGGCGTGATTTCCGAACCAGTCAGGCGATGCTGACCGACGGTACGGGCGCGGCGTTCCGCGGCCCCTGGTCGTTGACGGACGATGGCGTGATCCAGGTCGAGTTCTTCGGCGGTCAGGTGGTGTTGGACCCCGAATCCGGCGCGCTGATGGACGAGACCACCGATGTCGTGCGGGTCGGGAAGCCCGTGCCGGAAGAGCCACCGGGGCTTCGCTACGACGACATGCCGTACCAGTACCCGCTGCGCTGGGGTGAGCCGACGCTGCTGGCCAACGGGGACCTGGCCCAGTTCAGTGTGGACGATCGGTGGTTCCGCAAGGAGTCCCAGAACGGCACTGTGCAGATCATCGACGCCGCTGGGGGGCCGCACGGAGGGTTCTTGACGGGCGTGTTGCGTCCACATGGGGTTGATGAGCGCGAGGAGCCGGTCTTCCAGTGGCACCGAACGGATCTGGCGAGTCCGGACCAACCGGATGGGCTGCTGGTCGGCACAACCGATGTGCACGCCGGGCATCCGATCGAACAGCACCAGGCCAGTGCGCAACCGATGTCCCACCCGCTGCTGACCGCGGTCGACCAGACCGTCGACCTGAGCAACATCACGCCGTCGCCGATGTGGCGTGTCGACGAGGATCCGCTGTTCCGGGTCGACGAGCGCTCGCCGGACCAGATCGCCGCATCAGGCGGGTTCGTACCGCGGTCCTCGGACAACCAGGGGTCGATCCACCCCATCGGTGACGGGCCGACGACGAACGTGGACCTCGCCTGGTATGCGAACGAGGGCAAGCATTCGATGTACGTCGGCACCAGCCGGTCGGCGCTGATGGGAAAGACGGGCGACACCGATTTCGACGATCACGTCGGGTTCCGCTATGTGATCCGGGCGCCCGGTGGAATCGATGTGAACCGGACGCTGGGGCCGATGGTGGCCGGGGCCGACGAACGTGAGATCGCCTTCCCCGGCGGGATCCAGCTGCGCTTCATCGAGGGAGCGATCCCGCTGGACGACCCGACCACGTTCCTCCCCAACCCGTACTACAACCCCGGCCCGGACGGTTCCGTCACCTTCCGCCCATCGGAGAGCGACACCTCCTGGCAATCCTGGATCCCCCAGCAGGATCAGTCGTCGACGTCCGAGCGGAGGTCGAATTCATCCGCGTCGGGTTCGGGTTCTTCGTGGCTGGAGAAGGGGAAGTGGCGTGCGGGTGATGTGCCGCCGGAAATTGGGCGTGCGCGGGAGATCGCGCGTGAGATGAATCTGCACTACGGGGGTACTGATCCGGACCTGGTGGCGGAGCATCAGGGGAATCTGACCGAGTTGGCGGCTCGGTTGGCGCAGGGCGGTGAGGATGCCGCTCGGGCGTTCGTGCGGGAGCTGCGTGGGCCGCAGGAGAATCCGAATCCGTTGTATGGGGATTGGGCGACGCGTGGGCGCGGGTTCGGTGGGGCGCGTTCGGACGACGTTCCGATGTTCGGGGCCGGTGAGGCGGGGCCGTCGGGTTCCCTGGACGAGGCGATGGCTGAAGCCGGCGGTTCTCCCCGGTCGACTGGGGAGACCGACCCGATGAACGTCGAGCCGACCCTGGAGGCGCAGGAGCGGGGCAGGGATACCGACGATCTGGAGTTGCAGGACGAAGTCGTTCGGCGGCTCGGCGTCGACCGCGAGGACCTCTCGTTCTTCGAAGGCGATGTGGAGTTGGCGCGGGCGGCCCAGGACGAGGGGCTGCGGAACACTTCTGCCTCGCCCGCAGAGGCTTGGGAGCAGGCCGTGCGCGGTCGGTTGGAGCCGTTCGCCTTGCGGCCTGCAGACTTGCCGTGGTTCAGCGGTCTCGTCGACGAGCTGAGCGGTCGCGAGCTATCGGACTTCTCCCGCTGGCTCCAGCGCGAGGGCATCGACCCGCAGCAGTTGCGCGACGGTGACCCCCGGGCGGGGCGCGACGCCGTGCTGCGGTGGCGGTTGCGAGCCGCTGCCGAAGACTTCCAGGAACTGGCGGGCCGCCACCAGAACGTCGAGTCCGTGCTGGAGTTGTCGACCAGGCTCGGCCTGGGGGCTGCCGATGAAGCGTTGCTTGCCGACTACTTCAAGCGCCGAGGCCCGGTCGACGACGTCGAGGCCGACCTGCGTGCGACCGCGGAGCGCACCGGCCTTCCGGAAGCGCACCTGTTCCAGGTCGCGTCGCGGCTGAACGTCGATCCCGCCTCCCTCGGGGCAGCGCGCAGCGTGATCGAACGGGTCGGGCACGGGCTGTCGCCCGACGCCGCCACCCATCAGGTGCGGACCAGGCTCGCCCACCTCGAACTGGCGCCGGCCGACTTGGCTTTGCTGGACGAGCACTGGTTCGACGCACTGAGTCCGGACCTGCTCGACCTGCTCTCGGACGCCGATCTCGGGGTCCTGGACATCCACTGGCTGTCGCAGGCCGGGCTGCGGCCGGCCGACCTGGAGGCGGATCTGCACCTGGGGCAGCGGGTGATCAACCGGCTGAACCAGGGGTGGCGGGATGCCCGCAATGCCGTGTTGGACATCGGCCCGGAACACAGAGCGCTGCTCAGGGAACCGTGGTTCGACGCAGATGCGCTGATGGACCTGGCCCGCCAGGTCGATAAGCCGTTCGCCACGCCCGAGATCGCTGGTCTGGTCACCTACTGCCAGCACCTCGGACGTGTCCCGACCGAGCTGCCGAGGCTCGCCGAGGAGTGGGGGGTCCCGATCGAGGACCTCTACTCCCTCGCCCAGTACCTCCGGCTGGACCCGGGTGAGCTCCGGGAGTACGCCGTGACGGGGACCTTCCGCGACCAGCTGACGGAGCAGTTCGAGCCGTTCGGGCTTTCGGCCGACGAGGACGGCAGGGCGTTCTTCGAGCGGATGCACCGGCTTTCGGTCGGACCGCATGAGTGGGAGGACCTCGGCTGGTTCCTCGAAGGCCGCGATCACATCGATCTGTCCGAGGACACCGGCCTGCCCGAGCTGGACGACATCGGTGGCTTCTCCGACGAGGAGCTGACCGAGCTGGTGCGGGAGTGGCGGGACTCCACCCGCAAGGTCCAGGAAGCCTGGGCCGACACGGCGTTCCGCAACGACGTGGCGGACCTGCTGCACGTCAGCCCCGACGACCTGGATCTGCTGGACCCGCACACGTGGACCGAATATGGCGGGCCGTGGGCAGGGGCGTCCGCGGAACGCAGGGCGATGGCCGACACCGTGAGCGAGGGGCTCGCCGACTACGGTTTGGAACCGGGGGATCTGCCTTGGTTCCGGGGCATCCTGACCCGCCTGGCCCCCCACCATCTGGTGGACTTCCGGGGTTACCTCGACCGCTCGGGCGTGGATCTGCCGGGGTTGCGCGCGCAGGACCTCAACGCGGGACGTGACGCGGTCGCCCGCTGGCGGCTGGGGGTGGGTCTGGACGAGGCGTTCCCGGATGGGGCCAATCCCGTCACTTTGGCGCAGTTCGCGGGGCAGGCGGGGCTGGATGACCAGCAGACGCTGGACTTCGTCCGGGAGGTGCGGAACTTCGGTGGTTTCCCGCCGATCGTGCAGAGCCTTTCGACGTCGTGGCAGGTCGGGCCGGGACTCGTGTACCGCGTCGCGGCAGCGCTGGGCGTCTCCCCGAAGCAATTGCGGGTGGACCTGCCGTGGTTGGGGCAGTCCGCATCGCCGCACCAGGAGCAGGTCGCAGCGCACGCGGTCCGGTCGTGGATGCGGCAGTTCGGGTTCCAGCCCGGGGATCTGGCGCTGTTCGGGTCGCTGGGCCGGGTCGGGCCGGGAGAACTGGCGAACTTCCGTGATTTCGTCGAACAGCACGGGACTTCCCCCATCGACCTGCGTGCTGAGGACGCGCGGGCCCGCCAGTTGGCCGGCGAGTGGTGGCGTTCGCTGGCAGAGCCCGATGTTCGTCTCGACGGGGCCGGGAACGCGGAGCCGACCTGGTGGAGCGGGCTGGCGGACCTCGACTGGTTCGGACGCCGCGATGCGGCTCGGCTGGAATCGCTCGTGACGCAACCGGAGTTGACCGCGCTCCACGGCAAGTCCTACGACCCCAGGCCGGATCTCGTTGCCCTGACTCGGAAGTTGGGCCGAATCCCCGATGAGATCCCGCAGTTGTCGCGCAACACCCGTGGCGAAGCCTCGATCTTGCTGCGCCCCGGGGACCCGCAGTCGGCCCGCAGCGTCGAGGTGAAGGCCGCGACCCTGTTGCGAGCCGCAGCGGCACTCGGCGTCGAGCCGGTGCACCTGACGACGCTGTTCCGGCACGACCTGATCGCCTTCGAGAACCCCCGAGGCGGGCACCAGGTCTGGATCGACGCGATGGCGAATCGGCTGCGGCAGCTCGGACTCACCAATCCCGCGGCGTGGGCCGACTTCGCGCACGTCGTTGACGGCCTGGAGCACAACGGATGGCGGGACGACCAGAGCCTGCAACGCTTTCTGGAAGAAGACGGCAAGTCCTTGCAGGACCTGTACGCGGCGACGGACGAAGTGCGCGCCGCTGTGCTCGCGGCATACAAGGGGGCCGATGAACTTGATGTGCAGTCCGAGGCGTCGCTTCCGGATGCTCAACGTTCAGATGTTGGTGATGACGACACGGTGTTGACCGAGGGCCTTGAGAGCATGTCGGTCGACGACGCGGAGGCCGGTGCACTGCACATGTTGGCCGAGGCGGCCGCGCCGCACGTCGGCGACGACGGTTTCACGCCGTCGCAGGACTTCGAGAGCATGTCGGTCGACGAGGGCGAAGCTGTACCCGACCTGGCGGATTCCCAGCCGGAACCCGGCGACGGAGAAGACGCGCCCGCCTACGCCGAGCACGACCCGGAGCTGCCCCAGCATGCCGGACTCGACTTGGCCGTGGTGGACCCGGTGCTGCACGAAATGATCCTGGCGGAGCTGGGCAGCACGGCGCATCCGGTGCACGAGCCCATCGCCGCCAAGAAGGCGGTGTTCGACGCGGCCGACAAGCTGGGCGTGTACCCGCTGCACCTGCGGCCGTTCCTGCGCGGCTTCGTCGGACCCGACGCGCCCGGCCAGTTCGACGGGTTCGTGCGCAGCCTGCGCGATGCCGCTGCCCTGCTGGGTGCGGAGTCCGACGCCGACCGGGCGTGGCTGTTCCAGTTCGTCGACAACTCCGCGGTGACCGGCTACGGCCCGACGCGGTTGGGGCCGCTGCAGGTGCTCAACGGGTTGGTGATGGCGGAGAACAGGTTTGGCGTGACGCTGCGCGAGTTGCGGGGCATGGACGAGGTCGCCCAACTCGAACGGTGGGACGACATGGTCGGTGTGCTGGAACACGAAGGCAACGATCTCCGGGCGTTCGACGCGACGCCGCCGGGCGGCCAGGAATTGCGCGACCACGTCCACCGTTGGGTGTCCAGCGCCCTGTCCATCGAGGCGGGGGACTACCGGCAGGTGTTCGGCGCTGACGGCGGCGAGGCGCTGGCGAGGCTCGGTTCCCGGATCGGCATGGGCCCGCGCTCGATCGAGCTGATCTCCTACGCCGCATCGATCGGCCGCGTCCCGAAGGAGATCCCCGACCTGGCTCGGCGGCTCGGTCTGCCGGAAGCCGACGGTGCCACGCTGGTTCGTGCGGCACGTCTGCTGGGCATGCGCAACCCGGAACACCTGCTCGTGTTCGGCACCGATCTGGCGAACCAGGCCCGCGCGGGCAACCCGCTGAACGTCGACGAGTGGGTCCAGGGCCTGCACGAGAGCTTGGTGCGGTCTGGGTTGCCCACCACTCCGGATGGGAGCCGCGTGTTCGTTCCGGTCGTCGCCGAGCGCGCCCACTCGTTGGATGTGCGGATGGAGGAGTTCGGCGACCTCGGCCAGTTCCTGCGAGCCCGCGGTTCGTCCCTGGGGCAATGGGCCCGCTCGGATCCGCAGCACGCGGCCCACGCGGTGGCGCAGTGGCGGGCGGAGCGGCTGGGGATCAACCCGGTGCGGTTGGCGCAGCTGTCCGGTACCGCCGGATTCGACCATCGCGCGCTGGTGGACGTCGCGGACCGGCTCGGGCTCGGCGGCGATCGGGCTCTGCTGGTCGAGCACAGCGCGAAAACCGGCCTGCAGCCAAGGGAATTCCCTGATATCGCGCGGCAGCAGGGGCTGGATCCGCGCACGTTGCTGCGCAGCTGGGCAGCCGACCGGCTGGGGATCACCGCGCAGCGGGTCGCGGGGCTGCAGGACTCCCCGGGCGTCGACCTGAGAGCGCTGGTAGGGTTCGCGAACCTCGCCGACCTGCCGCGCGCCGGTGCGGACGGCGATGCATTCACCACCGCCGACCTGGTGGAGATGAGCACCCTGTTCGGCCGTATTCCGGATGGCCTGATCTACCGGGTCGCGCAGCCGGGCGCGAATCCGAAGGCCGTGCTCCGCGAAGCCAAGCAGTGGCTTGAGGGTTGGCGGGGCGAAGAGGATCCGCGCGGCCGGGTGCTGACCGGATATCAGCCGATCTCGTTCGACGGCATGCAGTACCAGAGCCTGTGGCCTGCGAGGGAATGGAACGCCCACCTCCAGCGCGGCAGCGAACTGGTCTCGGATGCGCTCCGCTGCTGGGGACCGGCCGCCGATGTCAGTCCGATGCTTCGCCTAGACCAGATCACCCAACTCGCGGCTCTCGACGACGCGGTTCAAGGTCGGCTCAATGAGGTGTGGCCGAACTTCGAGGAGGATCTGACCGAAGGGCGGCTCCAAGCTGCTGCTGTCGCCTCTGTCATCAACACCGGGCTGCGCCGGCTCCCGCTCTACGCGGGAGGGGAAGTCCACCAGGCGATTCCGGAGATGCACGACGGGCTCGTGCCGGGAATGGTGTTCGAACACCAGGGGTTCGTCTTCGCGACGGCGCCCGGCCAGCCCGCGGGCGGGGTCCACATCGCCTACCGCCCGGCACCCGGCAGCTTATGGCGGTCCGCCCGGGTGATCCCCGGCCAACAGGAACTGACCGTCGGGTTCCCGCTGGGCACCCGGTTCCGCGTGGCGTCGGTGGACCACGTCCCAGACCCCGGCGGCAACGCGCCGTCCACCCGCATCGTCCTGGAGGAGTTCCACGAGGACGGACCGGGGGACACGCCCCCGAGCGGGCCGCCGAAACGGCCCGCCGATGACGAGCCCGATCCCACGTCGAAGCGTCCCAAACACGACGACCAGCCGACCGGGACGACGGACCGCCGGCAGGCCCCCGATGCCGACGAGCCTGTCGCGATTGGGAACAACCTTCCGGCGCAGGCCTCGCGTGTGGAGATCGGTGGGTTCGACGCTCAGTGGCGGGAGACCCTCCAAGGGGTGTTCGGCGGCGAGGTGATGCCCGAGGAATACCAGGCGTGGCAGGAATACGCGCGAACTCGCGCGGAGCGCGACGGACGAGAGGCAACGCTGGACCGTTCCGCGGCGGGTGGATCGCGGAGTGCGCCGGAGGTGCTTCGGCATGTCGAAGAGGCCGAGGCGCAGCTGGCGGATGCGCAGGCGCGGTTGGACAGCGCCGAGGCCGGGCTCAGGGAGTCCGGGGTCGATCCAGACGCGTTGTACGACCGGTACTTGCGGGAACGTGCCGAGTACTTCGCCAGGCGGGGCCGTGCTCCAGGAGGCAGCTCGGGCTGGGTGAGCCAGGCGTGGACGGGATCCACGTTGTTCTCTTCCGGGCTGGCGGCTCATGCGGATCTTCCGGCGAGCGACGCTGATCCGCACATCGAGCCCGGCACCGAGACCGCGGCGAAGCCTGATGGTGTCGGAAACGAGGCGGCGCTGAACGACCTCATCGAGCTCGGTTTGGATCCGCAGCGGGTCGCTGAGGTCCGGGCGGAGTTCGAGGAACTCACCGGCACCGGCCACCTGGAGGACCATTCGCTGGACATCGCCGCGAACCCCGGTGTTCAGGAGGCGCTGCAGGTCATCCACGCCAACCTCGACCGGATCCCGGAGACCAGTCGTGGCCGGTTGCGGGCCTGGGTGACGGATGCGGTGCTTGCCGCGTCGCTGGTGCCGGTCCGGGAGTCGGCCCCGGATTCGTTGGCCGGACTCGATCACGCGGCGGTGCAGCAGCGGTCGGCGGTGCGGGTGCTGATCCCGAACCGCCTGGAGGCGGTCCTGGTGGACATCGCCAAGAACCTCAAGAGCTGGACCGACCCGTTCGACGCGGCTTGGTCCGCGCTGGAGCACTCCGGCTACCGGCCGGAGGACCAGCTGCCGCAGCGGCTGGTTCAGCTATCCCTGGTCAACCTGATTCCGCAGGCGCGGCTGCAACTGCGCGACGATTACCTGTTCCAGAGTCTGCTGAGCTCCAGGGACAGCTTGGTCGAGTCGATGTTCGCCTCCGGCGGGCACGACGAACAGCGCTTCCTGGCCACCTGCATCTCGTCGGTGGCCAACACGGAGGTGCTCGGCAAGGTGTCGACGACGGCGGGACTGCTGCTGGTCGGTCGGAACCTCGCCGGCCAGGTGCGGACGTTGATCGACAACCCGCCGGCCCAGTGGGCGCGGGTGCTCGACGAACGCGACCAGATCTTCGGACGGACCATCCGCGAGCTGGTTTCCGACCGCCTCGACGAGGCGGCGGAGGTGTTCGACGACATCGAGCGCCGCGCCTCGGAGCTGGTAGACAGCGGCAGCCGGAACCCCGATGCGTGGGCCGAGCTCAGCCAGCGGTGGGGGCGCACCATGCAGAAGCTGTCGGTCATCGTCGATCCGTCGCAGGGACCGGATTCCATCCCCGTGCTGACCAACAAGCTCATCGGCGGCCATTGGGGCTGGAGCGCGGGTGTCTCGGCGCTGCTCATGGTGCTCGACCGCCCGTTCCGGCGATTCGCGTCGGTGGACAACATCTCCCTCGGAAAGGCGTTGCAGACCACGCTGCTCGGCGAGGGGCTGCCGCGACGGGAAGTGGAGTTCGCGCGGTGGATCGAAGAGTTCGGCGCAGCCGAATGCTGGCAGCGGGTGCACCGCAGCGGCGGTGCGATGCTGGGATCGGCCACTCACATGCTCCGGCTGGAAGCGGTCCAACGCGACGGGCAGCAGGCATTCCTGGTGCACGATCCGAAGAAGTCCCACCCCGACCACTACAGCCCGGCAGGAATGCTGGAGTGGGCTCGCAGGAACAAGTTCACGATGGACCTGGTCGATCTGCCGGACCGGCCCTTCCGGGACGAGGTCCCGACGAAGAAGACGCAGCAACCACCGGAATCGTCGGCGTCCACATCGGATAGGTGGTCCACTGCCGACGAATCGATTGAATCGGACGCCTCGTCGTCGGAATCTTCGCAACACGCAACGGAGTCGCCAGAGCCGTCCGAGCTTCCCGACGACAGGCCGGAACTGCAGGTGTCGGTTGCCGAGGAGCTTGCCGCGTTCGGCCTGGATGTACAGCGATTCGGGCAGGCGCGTGCAGAGCTGGGTGAGTGGGCGGGTAGCGGCCCGGTTGAGGACTACACGGCGGAGATCCTGTCGCGGCCGGAGCTGGGGCGCGCGCTGCAGAAGATCCGCGCGAACCTGGATTTGGTGCCTGACCTTGATGTTGCGCGGCTGAAGTCGCTGGTCGCCGATGCCGTGCTGTCGGCGGCGCTGGTGCCGGTGCGGGATGTGGTGGTCTCGGGTTCGGCGCAGCACGGCATCAGCACCTGGCACGAGCGACTGGCGGTGCAGCCGCTTTCCCCGCATGGTCTGCAGGAGCTGTTGGACAACATCGCGGTCCTCACTGGCCAGGGCAAGGACCCGTTCCGGGCGCGCGAATCACTGCTGCGCCACTCCGGTTACGAGCCGGAGCAGGGCCCGTCCCGCCGGCTGACGCAGCTGTCGATGGTGAACCTGAACCCTGAACTGCGCGAGCAGCTAGGGCGCGGTGCCATCTTCCAGCAGCTGCTGGACAACGAAGAGGCCCTCGGTAACGCCTTGTTCGGAACCGATGGTCATGCCTGGCGCGACCTACTCGCCCAACACGGTCTGCAGGCGGGCACGATGCCGACCGTCGGCGGGCTGCTGCAGGTCGGCCACACCGTGCTGCGGCACTTGGAAGACCAGTTGAACGCGCTGAGCGCAGGGTTCGACCAAACCGCGGTGGCTCGGGCGCGCGGCGGGAATGCTGTCGACGAGTTCATCCGCCAGCACCTCGTCCAGGCGCAGGAGGCGTTCGGCGAGCTCCAGCAGCTGGCGCACGACTCCTTCGACAGCATCGAGCAGACGGCCCTGGAGTTCGTCAGGGCCGAATCCGACGGCACTCCCATTCACCACGAGCAGTGGGCCGAGCTGACCAGGGCGTGGAGCACCACGATGAGCGCGATGCTGATGTGGGACGGGCCCGCGCTCGATGGCCTGCGCGCCGCGTTGTCGGACGGTATGAGTCCCAATGTGATCCGGGAGCAGGTGCGGATCACCGGCGGGACCGAGTCGGGGCCGCTGTGGGAGCGCGTTCACGGCAGTGGCGGCGCGGTGCGGGCCACGATCGGGGTGCATGCGCAGCCGGTCTTGGTCCAGGCGGTCCGCCAAGACGGCACCCGGCTGTTCTCGGTCGCTGATCCGGAGGTGGACCACGTCCAGATGCTCGACCTCGAAGGGTTCGTGCGTTGGGCGGACAACGCCGAGGCAGTCCTCACCCTGCCCGTCGACCATCCGCGGGCCGCGAACATCTCCGAATCGTCGGACGGGGAAGCTTCGCTCGGCGGGGAGAGTTCGGATACTTCGGACTACTGGGCCGATGACAGCGCCGGGTCGACATCGGAACCGGACAGCGGGGAAAGTCTCGTCAGTGCGGACGATTCCGCCCCGACGCACTCCAACGCCGGTGGCGGCACGGAGGCGCCTTCGGTGAAGGCTGGGGGCGAGGACCAGCATCCGCGCTCGATGTCGGACCGCGGTGCCGCACCGGCTTCGTGGACCACTACCAAGTATCAGACGTTCGGATCCCCTTTGGGCACTGATGCGGCGGCGCAGAAGCTTGCTGCCGGGCCGTTCGCCTATCGGACCAACGAGCAGATCATCGATGGGGGAGACCAGTCCTTCCCCCGGTTCCTCGGGGCGCGGCCGGTGCTGGTCGATGAGCACCCGCCGGTGCGGATCTCCGGCGACGGCACGCTGGCCATCGCCGCGCACGGTCACGGGGCCAAGGAGGTCTTCGCGACGCTGGACGTGGTGCGGAGGGCGCAGGCCGACCTCGACCGCGTCGGCGGGGGCGTGAAGTTGCAGGTGGACGACAGCACCGGCATCGAGTTCAACGTCGGCGGGAAGATGCAGCGGCTCTACCGGGTGGTGCCGGACTTCGGGGACGGTGGTGTCTCGGACATCTCCAAGGAGTTCACCCGCGACGTGCTTGGCGACTCGCCCACGCACGCCGTCCTCTACGACACGCGCCCGCCCGGCGCGGGCGGGACCGGCAAGCTCGCCACGGCGAAGATCAACACCACCAGCGACAAGGAGATATCCGGCACCCACCAGCTGGCCGACGCGCTGGTCTCGACCACGTCGGAGCTGGCCGACGCCGAGTGGGCCGCCGGACAGGTGCGCCGGGGCTGGGACGAGCAGGAGTACGACTCCCCGACGCCGGGGGAAGGCTACGGCCGGGCATTCTCCCGCACCGGTGGGGGAGGCTCGGTGGCCGCGAAGCTGGGCATCAACGAGCACGCTCGTCCGCGGGTCGGCGAGGGCTATCTCATCCAGCCGATCTCACACGGCACCAACGATGACGGCAGCCGCCGGTTCTCGCTGGACTTCTCCTCCGGTTCCGACGAGGGGCGCCGGGTCGAGCGGATGCGGTTCTACCGCTTCGCGCCGGTCGTGCTGGAAAGCTCCGACGGCCAGCACCACATCGTGCTGGAGAACACCAGGCGGCGGGAGAAGGACAACAAGTTCCTGCGCACAGTGCTGGAGGAGAACCTCACCCACTACGCAACGCGGGTGCACGAACTCGAACAGGTCCTCGCCGAGGAGAAGGCGAAGGAGAAGACGAAGGCGAACGAGGGCACCGGATCCCGCGAGTTGTTCACGAAAAGCCTGCTGGAGATCATCGATCACCAGAAGAACCTGGACGAGCTCGGCGAGAGCCCCGCTGCGGACCAGGAGCGGCAGCGGATCAAGGGCGAACTCGCCGCGGCCAAGGGCAACGCGGTGCGTGCGCTGATGGCGCTCAGCGGCGAGGAGCTCGGCACCAGCGGGGACCAGTGGTGGTTCGAGATGTTCGGCCGCGCGCCCGGTGAGTCGCTGTTCGAAAGCGAATCGCACCTCGGGGACAAGCCCAACGCCCTGGTGCTGACCGTCATTCCGGACCACGACGACAAGCGGGTGCAGGTCGAGTTCGGTGCCGGTACCACGCAACTGGACGAGTTGGCGACCACGCAGACGAAGCGGTTCATCAGCAAGCTCGCCGGCAACGCGGCGTGGCTGGCCAAGCAAGGCGCGCCACTGCCGCCGGTCCACATCACGGTGGAATCGCTGCCCGACGAACTGGGCGCGCGCGAGCAGCGCAGTGCGGCCGTCGTCCAGGAGTTGCGCAAGCACGCCGCAGCGTTGGGCTTGGACGTGGGCACGATGCCGGTCGTGATCGACCACCGCGTCCGCGATGTGGCGGCCCTGCACGCACAACGCAGCGAGTTCGGCTTCGACGACGATGAGCCGATCCGCACGGTCGTGAAGGTGCACGCGCAGCTCGCGGAACCAGGCCCGGGCAAACCCGATCCGACACCGCAGGAACTCGCCGAGCTGACGCGCACCACGGGACTGCACCGGGCCCCGACCCCGCTGGGCAAACACCTCGGCAAGCACACCGAGGTCACCGCCGAGGAGATCGACCGGATGCGCGAGATCGTCCGCACCGCACGGCAGCTCGACCCGGACCGCGGCGACGATCCGAGCTGGCTGACCTCGGTCCGCCGCATCGCCGACCTCCAGCAGCGCAGCGGCGTGACAGACCTCGATGCACTGGTTCGGCAGGTCTTCGGCCTGGCCGACGATGCCGAGGTCCGCCCGTGGGAACGGCGCCAGCTGATCGACCTCGTCCCGCACACCAAGCGGAGCGGCCACCCGGTGACGCTGTCGGACCTGATCAAGGCCCGCGAGGCGCAGCAGTGGCCGACCCCCGCGCCACCACACCAAGCGGTCCCGAACGAGATCGCGCTGGCGTCCATCCAGGCCGAGTCCAACGGCACCCCAGTCCACCACGAGCAGTGGGTCGGGCTGCACGAGGCGATGTACGACGCCCAGGCAGAACCGACGCCGGGGCCGTCGATGGTCACCTTCAGCTCCGCTGCCGCCGACCAGGCATCGGCGGCAAAGGCGGTTGCGGATCCGTCGATCCAGGACCTGGCAGACCTTTCCACTCAGGTGCTGGAGCAAGATACGGCGCCGACCTCGAACCTCGATGAGGACCAGGAATCGGCTGCCACGCAGCAGGAATCGGCGCCCAACACAGATTCTGAGGAACCGTCCACCAGTAATGCCTCCGAACCCGGGTGGGTCGTCGGGCGGAATGTGGACACCTTGGAGGAGGTCCGCTTCGACCCGGGCGAGGTCCAGTCGTGGGAGTTGAAGGACAGCAACGGCGACCTGATCGGGATCACCTTCCTCAGCGATGCGGACGAGCGCGAGGACGTGCAGACGTGGACGGAGATCGGCGGCACCGCGGACAAGGTGAACTACTCAAGTCCGCTCAGCGAGGATGCGGTGCAGGGCATGTCGGAGGAGGAGTGGGAGGCGTCCGCCAAGAAGCCGGTGCCGCTGCCCTGGGACTCCTCGCTCGGGCCCGGTCAGAACCCGATCACCATCAACGCCCACGCCACCGCGACAACCGTGGAAGTGACGCGGACCGACGGCACGACGGTGGCGGTCGGCGGCGAGGCCTTCGCCAAGATCGTCACGAAGCCGGCTATCTTCAAAGCTTTGTGCGAGCAGCAGTCCGGCTCCGCTTCCTACCAGCTGCTGGCCTGCGAGGCTGGCAAGCTCAACAAGCCGGGCGGATCCGCCTTCGACTTCCAGCAGGCCCTCAGCAAGCTCGGGCACGGTGGCACCGTCTTCGCGCCTACCGAAGTAGCCTCCACCGGGTCGAAGCCGGGGCCCAGCAGCCCCTTCACGGTGGTCTTCTCCAACGGTGGTTGGGCCGAATTCGATGGCAAGGTGCCGGTCGGCAAGAACACGAACGAGCCCACCGGTCCCGCCCTGGACGAAACCAACGTCGGCGGTGGGGAAGCAGAGGAATCCGGAACCACGTGGATGTTCGAGCCGACGGAGGAGGACAACGCCTGGGACGCGGAGGAATCCGGAACCGCGTGGTCGTTCGATTCAACGGACGAGAAGGACAACGCGACGGGAACGGTGGCGCAGCAGCTGACCTCCGGTAGCACGGAGACGACCGGCCAGCAGTTGGGTATCGAATCGGGCACGACGACGGACAAGGCGTCGTCGGCGTCGACCGGCAGCGATAGCACCCCGCACTCGGGCACCGACGAGGGAACGCAGACCGAAGGTCTCAAGACCGTGGCCTCGGACCTGGACCGGAAGGCATCCGGCGACGCTCGCTCCTCGCAACGGCTCGGGAACGAGTCGAGCGGGCCGTTGTCGGAAAAGGCCGGGGGAAAGCAGCGGGCGGCCGAGACGTCGAGCGACGACGTCGCGGCTGGAGAACCGAAAGCCGGATTCGCGGGAACTGACGCGGTGTCGCGGTCCGGTGTTTCTGACGAGGTGAAGCGGAAGGCGCATGAGCTCGCCCGGCGGATGAACTTGCATTACGGGGGCGTTGACCGGGATCTGGTCGCTCAGCATCGGCGGAATCTCGACGAGTTGGTTGCTCGCTACGAGCGGGGCGGGGTGGAGGATGCGCGGGAGTTTGTGCGGGAGTTGCGTGGTCCTGCGGAGGATCCGAATCCGTTGTACAAGGACTGGGCGACGAAGCCGCGTGGTTTCGGTGGATCGTCGGTATCGCTGAAATCATTCCTGATGGACGATATGCCGGAGTTGCTGGCCGAGTTCGCGCCCTCGGGTTCCCGGGACGGGACGGTGACGGAGTCCGATGCTCAGGCATCGGCGGATTTCGGCGGAGCCGCGGCGTGGCCTGCCGCTACGCCTGATTTTCCGGGTGTGGAGGCGGTGTCCTGGGTGAACGTGGATCCGTTGCCCGATGGTCGTGCTGTGTCGGTCAGCGTCGATGGTTTGTGGGCGATGATCTCTTCCGGCGGTTCGCTCATGGTGGTGAATTCGGACGGGAGAGCCGTCGCATATGCGGACGATGCGCATTTCCGGGACGGGACGATGGCCGATGCTCAGGCGGCTGACGTCGTCTCCGGGAGGAACATGGACACCGGGGAGGAGGTCCGCTTCGACCCGGGCGAGGTCCAGTCGTTTGCGCTTAAGGACAGCTACGGCGACCTGATCGGGATCACCTTCCACCACAATTCATCTGAGCGCGCGCACATGCAGACGTGGACGAAGATCGGTGGCACCGAGGACAAGGTGAACTACTCAAGTCCGCTCAGCACGGATGAGGCGCGGGGCATGTCGGAGGAGGAGTGGGAGGCGTCCGCCAAGACACCGGTGCTGTTGCCCTGGGACACCCCGCTCGAGCCCGGTCAGGACCCGATCCTTATCAACACGCACGCCACCGAGACAGACTTTTTAGTCACGCGGACCGACGGCACGAAGACGTCGATCGGCGGCGCGGCCTTCGCTGTGATCGTCACGAGGGCGGCTCTCTTCAATGCCTTGTGGGAGAAGCAGTCGGGCTCCGCTTCCTACCAGCTGCTGGCCTGCAAGTCCGGCAAGCTCAACGAGCCGGGTGGATCCGCCTTCGACTTCCAGCAGGCCCTTAGCAGGCTCGGGCACAGCGGCACCGTCTTCGCGCCCACCGACGTAATCACCGTTGCGTGGCTGTCGAAGCCCATTATCCCCTTCACGCAGGTCCAATCCAATGGTGGTTGGGCAGAATTTGGTGGGCAGGTGCCGGTCGGTACGAGCGCGAACGAGCCCGCCGGTTTCCTCCAGGGCGAAACGGTTGTCGGCGGCGACGATGAGATGGACGAGAGGTAGGAGGCTATGGCGATGAGCGGTGGTTCGGCCCTGCCGGCGGAGAACCAGTGGGTGTTCCTGATCGACCCGGCCTGGCAGGAGCAGGGCGGCGATCCGCGGCAGCCGCCCCGCCAGGCGGTAGTGGGTGGCTGGCATGTCGAGGCCGACGGAACGACCGGGCGCTTCCACGCCAACCCCGACTACGTGCCGTCCGGCCCCGGCTCGCCGACCGATCCGGTCGACGCCACGTTGCGGCTGGTGAACAAGGGTGAGGCGGATGCCGGAGCGCTGTTGGCGACGTTGCGCGAGGCGGTGTTCGGGATCGCCGTCGACGAGGAGGGAAATCCGGTCGTCGCGCCGGCGCCGGACGGGGTGTCGTCGATGCTGGTGACCACGGCACCCGCGCACCGGCGCCGGGTGCGGGTCGCGGGTTGGCGGGAGGTCACCGCCGCGGAGCTGGCCGGGTTGCTGCCGGCAGAAGGCGTTGACGTGCTGATCAACCCTGGCGCGCCCGCGTCCATGCGCATCCTCGCGGCTGCGCTCCGGAAAGCCGTGGCGTGAGGCGTCCCAATATTGGTTGCTTGAGCACACCGAGGTCACCGCCGCGGAGATTGACCGGATGCGCGAAATAGTCCGTACCGCAAGGCAGCTCGAGTCGGGCCGTGGCGGTGATCTGGGGTGACAGACCTCGATGCACTGGTTCGGCAGGTCTTCGGCCTGGCCGACGACACCGAGGTCCATCCGTGGGAACGGCATCAACTGATCGACCTCCTCCCGCACGCCAAGCGGAGCGGCCGCCCGGTGACGCTATCGGACCTGATCGATGCTCGCGCTGCGCAGCAGTGACCGACCCCCGCCACCACCCCAACCGGTCCCGAACGAGATCGCGTTCTGATGGCCCGCCCGGACTCGACTGGCCGGCCCTCGGTGGTGACGATTTCGCGCTCCTACTTGCAGGTCTTACACGCAACCTGGAGTCGGTTTCCGCAGGTCGGCCAACCAGTCTGCACCCGCTAGGCAGTGACGAGGCCCCGGACAGCACCTGCACGTCCGCATCCTCCGGGACCGACGACCCCCGCGGCCGCCGACGTCGACTTCTCCGACACGATGATCCTCTCCGCCGAGGCATCGGCGCCTCAGCTTGTCGGATCACCACCGCGCCCACAAGATCGCTGACAGGCTCTCCTGGGAGACGCCGAAGTACTTGTCCTGCGGCATGAGAACGCAGTGCTACGCCGCCAGATTGCACAGGTTCGCTACACCCCCACCGACCGGATATGGCTCTCAGCGCGCGGATTAGCGGTCGCCGTCGTCGCGGCACGACAATGTTCAGCGCAGGGTCCGGTAGAAAGCGATGTGGCGTTCGGCTGCTTCGCGCCAGGTGTGGCGGGCGGCGAGCTCGCACCCGCGAGCCCGTTTCCTCGGGTTGTCGGTGGTTAGGGCGGCACTGAGTTCGGTGGCCAAGGAGTGCGGGGTGTCGCCGAAATGCGCTGCGGTGTCGAAGACTTCACGCAGGACTGGTAGGTCGCGGACGACCAGGGGGACGCCGGCGGCGAGGGCTTCCATCGCGGCGAGCCCGAATCCTTCTTTGGTGGAGGGGAATGCGAACGCTTCGGCTGCGGCGACCAGAGGTGGGAGGTCGTGGTCCGGGAGGGTGCCGAGCAGGATCGGCTCGACGCCCAGTTCCGCGGCTCGGGTCTCCCAGCGGGTGCGGTAGTCGCGGTAGTCGAAGAGGGTTTCGCCGCCGGCGATGACGAGGTTGACGTCTGGGTGCTGGTCGCGCAGTAGTGCGTATGCCTCCAGCAGATCGATCGAGCCCTTGCGGGGTTCGATGCCGCCGACGGTGAGGATGTAGCGGCCGAGCTGATCCTTCCAGCGTGCTCGGGCTTCGGGGTCGGTCGTCGCGAACCGTTGGTAGGCGACCCCGTTGGGGATGACGGTGGCTTTGATGCCCCAGCCGTCGGCGAGTTCGTCGGCGACCGACCGCGAGACGCAGATGTGGGTGTGCGGGGTGACGATGGCCCGCTCGTGGCAGGCGGCCAGTTCCGGGGTGGTGAAGTGGTCGATGTGGTGGACGGTGCGCACGCACCGCCCGACGGCGTTGGCGCTGATGCAGTCCTGGGCGTGCACGACGTCGTACTCGGTCGGTTGGAAGGCCGCGCGCAGCACGTCGATGGATCGCAGGACGCGTTCGCCGACGGTTTCCTGCGGGGGGCCGTCGGGGAACGGCACGATTTGCAGCTTCACCGCCGGGTCGACGGGGCGGTAGAAACCCGTGTCGCCGCCGCGGGCCAGCGTCCACACCGTCACGTCCTCGCCGGCAGCGGCCAGTGCTTCGGCCAGAGCCAGCGTGTGTACGACGCCGCCGCGCGGTTTGGTCGAGTAGCTCAGGAGGGCGATCTTCACGCGTTCCCCTATCGATAGGCGGACGGTCGGCGTTGAACGGTGCTCATGCGTTGATCGCTCCTGCGCTGTGCAGGTAGGCATCCGGGCGCCGGTCGCGGAGGTGTCCCATGAACCGACGGGCGGTCTCCAGAGAACCGGCCACGTCGAGTTCGGCGACGGCCATGCCTGGCGAGACCCCGGTATCGGCGAGAACCTCGCCGCCGGGCTCGACGACCTTGGCGCTGCCCACGAAGCGCAGCGAGCCGAATGAGCCCGCCTGGTTGGCGGAGACCCACACGATTTGGTTCTCCAGGGCCCGGGCCCGGTCGAAGAGGTCGAAGCGGCGCTTCCAGCGGTCCTGCGCCAGATCGCCCGCAGCGTTCGTGCGCGACCCGGGCCAGGCCGAGATGCAGACGCCGATCTCGGCACCGTCCAGGGCCAGCGTCCGCGCCGCTTCGGGGAAGGCCTTGTCGTAGCAGATAAGCATGCCGATCCGGCCTACCGGCGTGTCGAAGGCGTGGAAGCCGTCGCCGGACGAGTAGCTGGCGTCCTCGCTCAACGGCTGGTGCACCTTGCGATGGTTTCCCAGCACGCCGTCACCGTTGACGCACACCGCGCTGTTGTAGCGGCGCCCGTCCGCACCGGCCTCGCAGTAGCCCGTGATCACGGTCATCTCTCCCGCGAGGCCCGCGAGGCGCCGGATCTCGGGTCCGTCCACGTCGAGCGGGGGAGGCCCCGGGTCCTCCGCAGCTCCGGTGCCATCGAGACTGAGCAAGTAGCCGCCCAGGCATGCCTCGGGCAGCGCTAGGAGCTGTACGCCGTCGGCGTCCGCTTGCTTGATCAACTGCTCGATGTGGAGGAAGTCCTGCTCCAGGTCGCGTCCGAATCCGGCCGAGACGGCGGCCATCCGTAGCGTGCTCACGCGTTCCCCAACCCGGTCACCGGGCCGGTGACCACTTGTGTGATCTCCCCGTCGGGCCAGCGCAGCCCGACGCCTGCTCCTACCGTCAGCTCGCCGCAGACCGCACCGACCGCCGGGCCTGCGGGCAGGCCCGGTGCGCCCGGTCGGTCGGTGGTGAGCATCGCGAAGCCGGGGAAGCAGGTCAGCCAGTCGCCGGCGGATGCCTCGCACGGGCGCGGGACGGCCGCGACGTCCAGCACTGCGCCGCAGCCGCTTGCCTCCGCGAGCATGCCGAGCGTGCCGACGATCCCGGCCATCGAGACGTCCTTGGCCGCAGCGGGTCGGGCGGCGCCGATGGCACCGAGCATCGCAGTCAGCTCGGCGGGACTGCGCCGGGTGGTCGAGTCCCACTGCTTTCCGAGGTAGCCCGGTCGCCAGGCTCCGCCGAGGTCGGCGGTGAGCCGCACCTCGTGGCCGGGGTGCCCGCCACCGCCGGGCACCGGGTGGGCGGTGCGGCCGAGTGCGGTCACCGACAGCGAGGCGGGCACGCCGATCTGCGTGTGTCCACCGAGGACCGGGATCCGCCCGTACGCTTGCGCGGCATTCCTGAGCCCGGTGAGGACCCGATCCGCGTGCGAGCTGTCCCGGGCTGCGAGCGCATCCAACAGCCCGACAGGTGCGGCACCCATCGCGGCGAGGTCGTTGAGGTTGACCAGCACCGAGCACCAACCGGCCCATTCCGGGTCGCGTTCCACCATGGACGGCACGATGGCATCGCTGGCGGCGACGAGGTCGCTGCCGGGCACCGGTGCGCCGTCGTCGCCGGTGAACCCCGGCCCGCCGAGCGCGCCGGTCCCGGCGCCGACTGCCAGTCCCGCCAGCAGCGGGCCCAGCGGTGCCTTGGTCGCTGATGTCTGGGCCCCGATCCGGTCGATCGGCCACCGCATCAGCACGTGGGGTGCGCCGGCCTCGACGACGTCGCGGACCCGTCGCCAGCCGAGGCGGGCGAACAGCCGCTTGTTGCGCGGCTGCACCGTCGCCTCGAAGCGGAGTGCGCCTTCGGCCTCGGCCCGGGCACAGGCCGCCCGCACCAGCGCCGGGCCGACCCCACCGAGCCGGCGAGAATTCCGTGCCACGACCAGCCGACCGCCGCGCCACCAGCCGATGTCCGGGCCGTCGTCGACCGGGCCGAGTCGCACGCCGCCGACCACCGCGCCAGTGCGGTCCCTGGCCACGAGCACCACGGTGCGAGCATCAGCATCCCGATCGTCGAAGTCGCTGGTCGCGAAAAGCCGTTGTTCTCCGACGAAAACATCGCTGCGCAGCGCGCGGTACGCCGCCACCGCCGCCGGGCCGTCAGCCTGCTCGATGCGGAACGGCGCCTGCCGAGCCAGGGTCGCGCGATCACCGAGCAGCGAGAGGATGTCCGGAGCCGGTGGTGGGGATCCGGTCCCCGTCAGAGTGAGTACGTCGTCGAACGCCATCCGGGATCACCCGCCCGCCGAGCGCAGCACCGAGCAGGCCCCACAGGCAGCGCAACCCGCTTTCTGATCTCCGCCGGACATGCCGGCGCGCCGCAACCGCTCCGCGACCGCTTCGGTGACGTAGCGCAGCACCTCCGAGCTCGGCGCGCCGATGCCGTCTCGGGCCGCGAGGGTGCCGCGCATGGGCCGGAAGGGCACCACGAACGGGTACACGCCGCGCTCGATCAGAGCCGCCGCACCGTCGATCAGTTCATCGGGGTTCTCGCCCAGCCCGACCAGTAGGTAGGTGGAGACGCGGTTGCGGCCGAAGACTCGCACCGCCTCGTCCCACGCAGCCTCGTACTCGGCCAGGGGGACGGTCGACTTGCCGGGCATCCAGCGGCGTCGCACGTCCTCGTCGAGCGCCTCGACGTGGATGCCGATGGAGGTTGCTCCCGCGTCATGCAGGTCGCGGATCCAGCGCAGGTCGCCCGGCGGCTCGCACTGCACCTGGATTGGCAGTCCGGGGACCGCTTCGAGCACGGCGCGCACGGAGCGCACCAAGTTGCGGGCGCCGCGGTCGGGCCCGGCGGTCGTGCCAGTGGTCATCACCATCTGCCGCACCCCGTCGAGCCGCACGGCTGCTTCGGCGACTTCGGCCAGCTGGGCCGGTGTCTTGGCCGCGACGGTGGCGCCGGAGCGCAGGGATTCCTCGATGGTGCAGAAGCGGCACCGGTCGGATTCGCCGTAGCGGAGGCACGTCTGGACCACCGTGGTGGCCAGCACGTCGGCGCCGTGCAGCCGGGCTATCTGCTCGTACGGAACACCGTCCTCAGTAGACAGGCTGTAGAACTGCGGGCGCTGCACGGGTGAAATTGCCAGGCCGGTGTCCTCCTCACCGAGCCAGACCTTCCCATCGCGAACGGTGTAGGGGCTGGCGGGGTTGGTGGGCAGCGCGGCGTTGGCACCGTCGACGAGGACGTGCCCGTCGTCACTGGGGCCGGCGCCGTCCGGCCGCCGGACCTCGGCGTCCACCCGAATCCCGTGCAGGGCGAGTTCAGCGCGGGTGGTGATCCGCACGTCCACCGCCGTGCTTGTCGTACGCGTCTTGTCGGTGCCAACGCTCACGGTGCACCTCTCAGAGCTGGTAGGTGGAGTTGATGATCGCGCCCTTGCGCGCGTAGTGGATGATCGCGTCCTGCACGTCCAGCGGATGCGCGGGGATGACGCCTTCGATGAGGTCTTCCTCACGCGCACCGTGCAACGACAGGCCGAAGCGGCAGCAGTAGACCTTGCCGCCTTCGGCGATGAAGGTCTTGAGCTGGTTGTTGATGTTGTGCTCGCCGGGGAAGGCGGAGTTGCCCGTGGTCGGGAAGCCGCGGGTGGCCAGGCAGTTGAGAGAGCCGGGGCCGTAGAAGTAGATCGCGGTCTCGAAGCCCTTGCGCAGGGCGCGGGTCGCCTGCAGCACGGCCACGAAGCTCACCGAGGATTCGTGGGCGATGCCGTGTACGAGGGTGAAGTACGCTTCCCCGTTCTCCGCCTGGTAGTCGGGGAAGACCTTGGTGGATCCGTAGATGCTGGATCCTTCCGGCAGCGATGGGTGCGGGATCTCGCCCAGCGACTTCTGCTCCAAGTCGGTGAGTTCGACGGTGTCAGACATGGATGTCCTCCTCATTAGGGATGTGGAAGGGGATTCGCTCAGTCGTAGAGCGCGGCGAACGTGTCGAGGAAGACCCGGTCGCCGAGTTCGCCGTCGCCCGCCGCGGCGTACAGTCGGGCGAACTCGCCCGCGAAGTCACCCCACGGCTGGTCGCTGGCGAAGAGCACGCGGTCGTGTCCGATGCCGCGGTGCTCGATCTCCCGGGCCAGCCAGTGCGGAGCGAACCCGATGGCCCAGGAGAGATCGGTGTAGACGCGCTTGCCAGCGCTGATCCAGTCGAAGAAGCGGGAACCGGCGAGCTTGATGTGCCCGCTCATCCCGCCACCGAAGTGCACCAGATGCACACGCACGCGGTCGGCGTACCACTCCACCAGCTTCCCGACCTCGTCGATGTCCGAAGTGGACCCTGGGGAGGTGTGGACGTGCACCACGAGGTCGTGCCGCTCGGCCGTGGCGAAGATGCGGTCCAGGTGTGGTCGGCAGGCAGGGTCGCTGGGGGAGCCGCCCAACAGGAAACTCAGCTTCAGCGCCCGGACCCCGCTCTCGCCCGCCAGGGCGAGGGCTCCGGCGGTGCGCTGCTCGTCGTCGGACCGAGGCGAAACCCAGAGCCCGGCCCGGACACGATCGTCGGTCTGGGCAGCCTCCAGCACCAGGTGGTTGAGCGAAAAAGCCACAGCCGGGTCGGGCACCCCGTAGTTGGGGAGCACCAGGGCCCGTTCCGTTCCCTCCGCATCGAGGTCGGCCAGCAACTCTTTGATCGTCGCACGGGCGGTGGTGTCCGGGTTCACCGGCGGACCGCCGTAGAACGGGTGTGCGGGCAGCGCGCCGAGGTGGCGGTGACCGTCGTGGACGCGGCGAGTGGTCATCCGGCGGCCCTCCTCAGCACGCCAGCGAGGCGGTGGTCGCGGAGCCGGTGAGCGCGCCGCATATGTCGTTGCTGCTGTGCACCGGCCGCGCCCCAGGCCGCAGCGGGCTGTAGGACACGATCCGTTCGGCGAGGTGCTCCGCATCCTTGCCTACGGCTTCCATCCGCCCAGATCCCCAGGTGTGCTGCCACGGCAGACCGAGGAAGTACAGACCCGGTGCGCTGGTCACACCGCGCCAATGCGTCGGGTAGCCGCGGCCGTCGAAGACGGGCACCTCGATCCAGCGGTAGTCGGAGCGGAACCCGGTCGCCCAGATCACCGAAGTCACCCCGGCCGCGGACAGGTCTAACCGCCCACCCTGCGCTGGATCTGGACGCCACACCGGTACGTACCGTTCCTCCCTCGGGGCGTCAATCCTGCGTTCCTCGATGTAGGTGTCGACCGAGTCCTTGATGGATTCCGCGACGGCATCGGCGGAATCCAGGTTGCGCTCCAGGTCGTCGGCGAACACGGCGTTCGCACCGTCGATGTCGAGCAGTCGTCCGTGCAGCCGCATCCCGTCGTGGGCGAACGAGCGCAGGTCGATGTCCCGACCGCCGTCCCGGCCGGTCACGTAGTGGTTGACGCGTTTGCGGACCAGGGCGGGGTCGTGGAACTCGTCGATGGTCTTGGCGTAGTACCCCATGTCCGCCAGCCAGGCCACGCAGTCGCGCCCCCGGTAGAAGCGGGCGACCCGCGGCGCGTTCCCGACAGCTAGGTGCACTTGACGGCCCGCTAAGTGCAGGTCCTCCGCGATTTGCGCACCGGACTGCCCGCTGCCGACCACGAGCACGGCCCCCACGGGCAGGGCGTCCGCGTTGCGGTAGTCGGCCGAATGCAGCTGGCGGACGGTGCCGGGCAGCCGTTCGGCGATCCGGGGCATGCTCGGTTCGTGATATGCGCCGGTAGCAACGACCACCTGGTCCGCGGTCAGTTCACCGGCAGTGGTGTCGAGGTGGAACAGACCCTTGTCGGTGCGGCGCAGCCGCGTAACTTGGACACCTTCGGCCAGCGGAGGATCGAACGCTGTCATGTAGTCCTCCAGGTACGCCACGATCTCGTCGCGCACCATGAACCCGTGCGGATCCGCTCCACGGTAGGGAAAACCGGGCAGCGAGCACTGCCAGTTCGGGGTCACAAGGCAGAAGGAGTCCCACCGGCGGGACCGCCAGTCGTGTGCCACTTGGTGCGATTCGAGTACCACGTGTTCGATCGCCCGCTCCCGCAGGCAGTAACTGGCGGACAGCCCGGCCTGGCCCCCGCCCACCACAACGACCGGGTAGTGCCCGCCAACAGCACACGCGCGGCTCATCGTGCGCTCCCGTCGGTGGGAAGCAGCGCCTCGACGGTCACATGTGCCGACGGTGAGGTGAATGCGGCTGCGGAGTCTTCGATCCGGGCGAGTTGCGCGAGTTCGACCGATCGGGATCCGACCGCCAGACGTAGCCTGGCGAGTCGGCTTGTGACATCCTTGGCAGTGCCTTTCATTTCGGTGTCCGGTTCCTCTCTGGCTGGCCGCAACCGCGACACGGCGAAAAGTAGCCGCGTCGAACCGCTCGCGAACCCGTTGCACGGGCGCGCGGCGAATCCGTAGGGGAACGATTCACCAGAAGGGCGATCACGTTGACCACGACGTTGTTCAACCGGGCCGCGCGCCGCGTGGGACCGAAGATGCCGGAGGGCGAACTCGTCCTCCAGGAACCACCACCGGTACCGGAATCGAAGAGCATGGCATCCCGAACGCGCCCGACTCACTGCCCGGGCTGTTCGTGGGAATCCTGTTGCCGGGTGTGCTGGCCATTTGCGGTTTCTGATCACCATTCTTCGGGTGCTGCTTCTTGCAGGGGGTCGATTGTCGGGTTTCCGTCACGGGGTGTCGCGAGAATGTGCGACAGTTGTTGCGACCACTGCGTTTTCTCGGTTCCCAACGAGAATTCGACAGCCGTAGTCGCTGCACGTCATCGGTGCCGACGGGAGCGACGGTGTGGTAGGCGTCGCGTAGGTAACGCTCGATCCAGTTGTGAGCGAGCAGGCCGTATGCGCCGTGTGCTTCCATCGCGACCCGGGCGGAATCCAGGACGGTGCGGGAGTTGACGAGCTTGGCGTTGATCAGTTCAATGTCGCATTGGATTCCGCGGTCTAGGAGAGACGCGGCGTTATAGGTGGCGAACGCCGCACTGATGAGGGTGCTTTGCATTCTGCCTAGCTTGCCCTTGATCACCCCTAGATTGGCCAGCGGCTTGCCGTACCGTCGTTGGGATTTCGTGAAGGTCACGGTGTCGTCGACGACAGCACGGTGAATTCCCAGGGCGACTGCTGCGAGGTTCAAGCGGCCCACGAGAACACTGGTGGAGTAGGCGACATCCAGGCCACGCCCCTGCTCGCCGAGCAGGTTTTCCCGATGCTCTTCGAGCCCATCACGCCCCTCGAGCTTCTCGGCCGCCGCCCATGGCGGCGGGCAGGAGTGGCCGCGCAACTTCACGACCTTCTCCTTGAATACCGACGAGAAGAGCGAGCGACCTTGACGGTGCAGCCCGCAGCTGGTCCCGCCCAGCACGCTTATGCCAGCTGGGGCTCGCGTAAGGTCGCGCAAAAGCGGAACCCGTTGCCCGAGGCCCCAATCTTCCGATGTGCTGATCAAAGATCTCCAGCAATGATCAACTCGATCTCGGGTTTTGGGATCCATCGGCTGCCGACGATGCCACCTGCACCTTCGAAACCACCCGCAGCTGCGGCCTCCAACCTCTGCCCAAGCCCTACAGCAGGCCCAGGACGCGGGCTTTGGCGATGGCTTCGATCCGGTTGCGGGCGTCCAGTTTCCGCAGCGTGTTCTGCATGTACCCCTTGACCGTGTTCGGCGAGAGGTACATCGCCGCGGCGATCTCGGTGGTGCTCTGGCCCAGCGCGGCCCTGCGCAGCACGTCGTACTCCCGCGTGGTGATCGGTCCGCGAACCTTCCGGCGACCTGGCGAGTTGGGTAGCCGATCCCCGCGAGCGACCGCCAGCAGGGTGTGCATGATCTCGCCGCGACCCGCGTCTTTCGACAGCACCTCGCACGCCCCGGCGTTCACCGCGGCTTTCGCGATGGCGTGCTCCGGGGAGGCAGTGAAGACGACGGTGCGGACGTGCGGGTCCCTGCGCCGCAGCTCGGTGATGATCTCGGGCGCCAGCAGATCGCTGAAACGCAGGTCGAGCAGCACGACGTCCGGATGCGTGCGGGTGCCCGCTTCGATCGTTTCGCCCCCCGTCCCCGCGGTGCCCACCAGCTTGAACGCTCGGCCGCCCCCCAGCAGCAGGCTCACGCCGTACCGCACCACCGGAAGGCGGTCCGCGACGAGCACTCGGACCTGCGAAGAGTTCCTCTGTTCGTCGACGTGACGCTTCACTTCCATGGCCGCTCCGTTCCGTTCGAACGGCCCGGGCCAGGATTCCCGGGACCGGTCCAAGCCGATGACCGGGCACGGCCCGGCCACCTCGACAGCGATCGAGAGGTGATCAGCGGGCTGAAGCCCCCGGGACATCGGTCACCCGGACGCCCGCATGCGCCCGGTACCGGCGGTTGATCGAGATCAGGTTGGCGGTGAGCGCCTCCACCTGGCGGGAGTTGCGCAGCCTGCCCGCGTAGATCCCGCGCATGCCCGGGATGGTGTCCGCCAGTTCGATGACCGCATCGGTGGCGGCCCGGTCGTCACCGACCACCATCACGTCGGTTTCCACGCTTGGCACCGAAGGATCCAGCAGCAGCGCTGCGGAAACGTGGTGGAAGGCGCCGACCACGCGGCTCTCGGGGCAGATCCGCTGGGCTTGCAGGCAGGCGCTGCCCTCCGGCACCTCCAGCGCGTGGGCACCGCCTTTGTCGAATCCCATCGGGACAACGCAGTCGACGATGATCTTCCCGGTCAGCTCATCGGCCACTTTGGACAGGATCGCCTCGTGGCTGTCCCACGGAACCGCCACGACGACCAGGTCCGCGCGCGCCGCGCACTCCGCGTTGTCCATGCCGGTCGCGATGGGGAGGTCTCGTGCGATCGAACGCGCCCGATCGGCCGATCGGGAGCCGATCAGGACTTCGCGCCCGGCCAGGCCGAGCCGGCGGGCCAGGCCGCGCCCCTGGTCGCCGGTGCCGCCCAGCACACCGACGACCATGTCGGCTTGGCCCAGCGGGTCGTTCTCAGCGGCGTGCGGGGCAGGCACCTCGGCGTTCTCCTTCATCATCGGAGTTCCTAGTCGGGTAGTTGGGTAGAACTTCTGGCTGTTCGCCGGCCTCCGATGAACGGTTCGGCTACTGGCGGGAGGCGAGGACCTGCCAACACGCCATGCAGGTGTCCTCGCGTACCCAGGCGATCTCCGGCGCGATCCGCTGCAACTCGTCAGTACTGACATCGACGCCGCACAACGCCTTGGCGACCAACCCGGGTTCGGCGTTTCGTGCGGCCCGATCGAAGGCGTGCCGACCACAGCTGACCGGCTGCCACCGCCCGATCTTCGCACCATCAGGCAACATTTCGACTCCTTCCGCTGATCGACACTGTCCGCTGACAGGCAATCTGGGAATTTGCTGCGACTGCCCGCTCGCCCGTCGCCCGTGGCCGTGAGGCCCGCGCCGGTGACTGCCGGCCACTGCGAGACGCCTTGCGCTCGGGTCAGGTGCCCGCCGTCAGCGCGCGAGTGTGATGGGCAGGTCGAGGAGGTGCCCGAGGCGGTCCCGCTTCGCGGTGAGGTAGTCGATGTTGTGCTGGGTGGGTTGCGTTTGCAGGGGCACCCGCTCGACTACCGGGATGCGGTGCTGCTGGAGGGCGTGCTGCTTGTCCGGGTTGTTGGTCAGCAGCCGAACGCGTTGCACGCCCAGTTCGGCGAGGATCTCCGCGGCGACCCCGTAGTCCCGGGTGTCGACCGGAAGCCCGAGGCGCGTGTTGGCATCGACGGTGTCCAGCCCCAGCGACTGCTGGAGCTCGTAGGCCTGGAGCTTCCAACCGATGCCGATCCCGCGCCCCTCCTGCCCGCGGAGGTACACCACGACACCCCGGCCCGCCCTCGCGATGGCGGCCAGCGCGGTCCGCAGTTGCGGACCGCAGTCGCAGCGCAGGGAGTCGAACAGATCACCGGTCAGGCATTCGCTGTGGATGCGGGCCAGCACGGGTTCGGAACCGCGCACCTCGCCGCGGACCAGCGCGACGTGCTCGACACCGTCCGCGGCGCGGTAGGCCACCGCCTGGAAATCGCCGTGCGGCGTGGGAATGGTCGCCCGACCTGAACAAGTGGTCGATCCGGTGGTGTCCACTGCGGGATGGGACATCGTGCCGCCTCCCTGACATTCGAACCGGACGCGGCGTCCGGTCAGTGACGTTGCCGTCGATCACGGTATGCACCGGCGGAGGTCGAACCGTCCGGGCAATGAAATGTTGATAATTCCTTGAGAATGCTCTGATCTCGCCGGGCAACGCTGTTGCCGTGCTCACAAGAACGCTGACCGCCGGTGGCGGGCGGACCCTGCACGGCTTGCTGGCCTGGCACGCCACCTACGCGCCCCGCCGCCCCTTCCTCGCCTTCGAACAGGAGCCGGGGCAGGTGCGCACGACCAGCTACGGCGAATTCTTCCTGCGGGCCCGGCAGGTCGCCGGTCTGCTCCGCGACGCCGGGATCCGCCCCGGCGACCGCGTCAACGTGCACCTCACGAACCAACCCGAGTTCTACGAGAGCTGGTTCGGCGCGGCGCTGGCGGGCGCGGTCCTGGTGCCGACGAATCCGCTGGCGAGCCCGGACGAACTCGGCTTCGTGCTGCGGCACGCGAACTGCCGAGCGGTCATCACCGAGCGGGATCTGCACCGAGTGGTGGTGGAGGCCGAGGCCGGAACACCTGTTTTCGTGGTCGGTTCCGGAGGTGCGGACGACTTCGACGCATGTGTCCGTGCCAGCGCACCGCACTCGGCGGTCGACGGCATCGACACGGCTTCGGACCGGATCGCCGGCGTGCTCTACACCTCCGGAACCACTAGCCGTCCCAAAGGGGTGCTCGTCTCGCACGCCGCCTACGTCGCGGCCGGCGAGACGGTCGCGGGTCAGTTGCGGCTCCGGCCGGACGACCGCCAGCTGGTGGTGCTGCCGCTGTTCCACGGCAACGCCCAGTACTACTCGACGATGTCTGCGCTGGTCACCGGCACGTCGATCGGCCTGGTGCCCCGGTTCAGCGCTCGGCGGTGGTCGGCGCAGGCCGCGGCGCTCGAAGCCACGGTCACGAGCCTGTTCGCGGCCCCCATGCGCATGATCTTGGCGGCTGAACCTTCGGAGCACGACCGCAGGCACCGGCTGCGGGTCGGGATGTTCGCCCAGAACGTCTCCGAAGCGGAACTGCTGGAGTTCGAGGGGCGTTTCGGCGTTCCCATGGTGCAGCTGTACGGGATGACCGAGACCGTCACCCCGCCCACCATGGGGCCGCTGCACGGAGATCGCCGACCGCACAGCATCGGCCGCCCGGTCCCGGGAGCCGTGCTGCGGATCGTCGACGACTGGGGGAAGGACGTCGAAACCGGCGAGGCGGGCGAACTGCTGGTCGGCGGCGAGCCGGGCCGGACGCTCATGACCGGCTACCTCGACGACCCGGAGTCGACCGCGAAAGCGTTGCGCGACGGGTGGTTGCACACCGGGGACACCGTGCGCGCGGACCCGGACGGCTACCTGCACTTCGTGGACCGGGCCAAGGACGTCATCAAGCGGTCCGGGGAGAACGTGGCGTCCGCCGAGGTCGAACGCGTGCTCAACGAGCACCCCGCGGTCTTCGAATCCGCGGTCGTGGCCGTGCCCGACGCGATGCGGGACGAAGCGGTCAAGGCGTTCGTGGCCCTGCACACCGATGCCGAGGCATCCGCCGAGGACCTGCGGCACTGGTGCGCGCAGCGGCTCGCGAAGTTCAAGGTCCCCGAGTTCATGCAGTTCGTCGACCGTCTGCCGCGCACCTCGGTGGGAAAGATCCAGAAGCACCTGCTGCGCAACGACGAAGAGTCTTCCGGCAATTCGCCGGGAAGGTGAAGGGAGAACCATGGAGTTCAAGAAGGTCGTCGGCACCCGGCGGTCGATCCGCTACTACCAGCCGTGGCGCCCGGTGGAATCGGCGAAGATCCAGAAGGTGCTGGAAGCGGCCCGCCTGCAGTCCAACCACGGCAACGCCCAGCTGATCCGCAAGGCCGTCGTCGTGGTCCGGGACGAGACGCCCAAGGAGATCTGGGACGGGCTCTGCGAGGCGCTGTACAACCAGCCGGCCGCGGCGCAGGCCCCGGTGCACATCTACTGGACCATCGACATGAGCGGCTGGGAGAGCATGCGTCCCGAACTGCTCAAGTTGATCGAAGTCGGCGCCCTGACCTCCAGCTACGGCTGGAGCGAGCAGTTCGTCGACGAAGTCCCGATGAAGACGCCGGACTTCAACGTGATGGCCGGTGACATGCGTTTCGCCGAATGGCTGAGCGCGATCGAGATGGGCCTGGCCATCGGGTCCACCCTGCTCGCAGCTGTCGACGAAGGGCTGGGCACGGGCTTGTTGACCGGCAAGCGCGACCGCATCCGCGAGCTGCTGGGCATGCCGGAGCACGCCACCCCGGCACAGATCCAGCTGCTGGGCTACCCGGCAGAGGACGCCGAGGCGGGCGGTCAGCGGCCGCGCCCGGACTTCGAGCAGCTGTACTTCCGCGGCAAGTGGGGCGAGAGCTTCGAGCGCGACCCGGAGGTCGTGCAGGAGCTGATCGAGGCGGGCGAGATCCAGGCGGCTGCCCCGCAGCCGTGGCGCAAGGCGGAGATCCGTGCTCTGGCAGGGCTTTTCGGCCTGCCGGAGTGACGCGTCGGCGGCGATGTCGCGCTGCCGACATCGCCGCCACCCACCGCCGCAGTTCCACTTCGGGAGAGTCAATGTCACAGGATCTGTTCACCGACTTCGAAACCGTTCGCCGCTACGCCGACCAACTCGACTCCGACCTGACCGAGGACGAGCGCGCGGACCGCCTCGACACGCTGCGCAAGTTCGCGGAGTTCGTCGAGCGCACCCCGGACGAGATGGTCGCCGAGATCTTCAACACGCAGACCCGGAAGTACCGCAAGCGCGGCTTCTACGCCACGAAGATCAAGGAGTTCTCCGAGCAGCTCGACGTGCCCAGGGGCCAGCAGGTCGCCAAGGGCAACGTCATCCGCGCGTTCTTCATCGCCAACGGGCGGCGCGTGCCGCCGGAGATGCCGGAGTGGTTGATTTGATCACGCTGCTCGGAGGCGGGATCGGGGCCGCCCGGCTGTGGTGCGGCATCGCCGAGATCGCCGAGGAACCCCTGACCTTCGTCGTCAACACCGCCGACGACCTGTGGTTGCACGGCCTGCGCATCTGCCCGGATCTCGACACCGTCCTGTACGCGTTGTCCGGTCGCCAGGACACCGAACGCGGGTGGGGGGTGGCGGACGAGACCTTCCGGTGCATGTCGGAACTCGGCGGGCTGGGCGAGCAGACCTGGTTCCAGCTGGGTGATCGAGACCTGGCCACCCACCTGCTGCGCACCGGGATGCTCAAGTCCGGTCGCACGCTCTCGGAGGCCACCAGCCGGCTGGCCGCCGGCATGGGCGTCCGCCACCGGGTGCTGCCGATGACGGACGCCGAGGTCAGCACGTTCGTCCGGGTGGCCACCGGCGAAACGATGCACTACCAGGAGTTCCTGGTGCGCCGTGGCGCGCGGGACGAGGTCGAGGCCGCGAACTACCGCGGGATCGCCGATGCGCGCCCGGCCGCCGGCGTGCTGGAAGCCATCGAGCGCTCCAGGCTGGTGATCCTGGGACCGAGCAACCCGGTGGCCAGCGTCGGCCCGGTGCTCGCCCTGCCCGGTGTGCGCGATGCGCTGCGCACGACCGCGGCCCAGGTCATCGCGGTGACCCCGGTGGTGTCCGGTGTCCCGATCACGGACCCGGGTGAGGCCGGCCGGGCGCGCAGCCGAGCGGCGCTGCTGGCCCAGCGCGATCTGCGCCACAGCGCGGCCGGTGTCGCGTCGATGTACCGGGACATCTGCGACCTCTTCGTCGTCGACGAGGCGGACGCCGGGGAAACCGTGGAGATCGCCGCGATGGGCATTCGAACCGCCACGATGCCGACCCTGGTGAACACGCCGCAGGACGGCGTCTCGCTCGCCAGGCAGGTGCTGGAGGTCTCGGCCGGCGCTGGGGCTCTGGCGGGGACGTAGCAACCTACGGCTCGCCCGAACCAGGTCCTCGACGAAGAGCCCGTGCGGCATGGGGTGGTTGGCGATTTCGCGCGAAATCGCCGCAGAACCGAACCGCGCAATCGCGAAGGAGTATGGAATGGAAGGAACGGCGCGTGACCTGCTGCGGCTGCCGCTGGCGGAGTTGCAAGCGATGGCGCGGGAGCGGCGGGATCGCACCCGCGGAACCACGGTGACCTACTCGCCGAAGGTCTTCATCCCCCTGACGAAGCTGTGCCGGGACCGCTGCGGTTACTGCACTTTCGCAACGGGGCCGCGGAGCCTGAGCGCCCCCTACCTCACCCGGGAGGAGGTCCTGCGGATCGCGGTCCAGGGTGCTGAGGTGGGATGCCACGAGGCGCTGTTCACCCTGGGGGAGCGGCCGGAGCTCCGGTACCCGGGAGCGCAGCAGTGGCTGACCGAGCACGGCTACGGATCCACTGTGGACTACCTGGTCGCGATGTGCGCGACGGTCCTCGCCGAGACGGGTGTGCTGCCACATGTCAACGCCGGTGCCCTGACCGGTCCGGAGATGGCCGCGCTGCGGCCGGTGTCCGCGAGCCAGGGCATGATGTTGGAGTCCCTGGTCGAGGACCTGCCCGCGCATCGCGGGGCCCCCGACAAGGTCCCGGCGCGTCGGATCGCGACGTTGCGCGCGGCCGGAGAACTCGGAATCCCGTTCACCACGGGCATCCTCGTCGGCATCGGGGAACGCGACGACGACTGGATCGCGGCGTTGCAGACGATCGCCGAGATCCACCAGGAGTACGGCCACATCCAGGAAGTGATCGTGCAGAACTTCCTGCCGAAGGCCGACACCGCCATGCGCGATGCGCCGCCGTGCTCCCCCGAGCGGCACCAGCGCGCGATCGCGCTGGCGCGCGTCCTGCTGCCGGACGACGTGCACCTGCAGGCACCGCCGAACCTCAGCGACGACCCGGGAGCGCTGCTCGACTGCGGCATCGACGACTGGGGCGGCGTATCGCCGATCACCTCCGACCACGTCAACCCGGAGCGCCCGTGGCCGCACCTCGATCGGCTGACGAGCGTGACCGAGGAACGTGGCCACCGCCTGGTGCCCCGCCTGCCCGTCTACCCCGAGTTCGCGGCGGCCCCGGAGCGCTGGTTGCACGAAGACCTGCACTTCCCGGTGCTGGACCGGTCCGACGCCGCCGGGCTGGGCCGGGACGACCCCGGGCCGATGTTCCCGGAGCGGGTGGCCGCCGCCAAGAACGTCGGCGACGGAGCCGAGGTCGTGCTCATCGGGCGCCGTTCGGGCACCTGGGTCAGCGGCGGCACCGTCGATCCGCCGGTGCTGGTCCCGGGGCCATCGGGTGCCATCCCGTCCGCGGCAGTGCGGGAGGTCCTCGATGGTCACGCCGAGGGGCACGAGCTGGGGATCGGCGAGCTCGTCACCCTGCTCACCGCCCGCGGACCGGATGTCGCCGCGGTCGCGGAGTACGCCGACCACCTCCGCGCCGAAGTGGTCGGGGACCACGTGACCTACGTGCGCAACCGGAACATCAACTACACCAACGTGTGCACGTTCCGCTGCCGCTTCTGCGGATTCGCCAAGGGCCAGTCGTCGCTGAACCTGCGCGGGAAGCCGTACCTGCTCGGCCTGGACGACATCGCCGAACGCACCCGGGAAGCGTGGCAGGCCGGAGCCACCGAGGTCTGCCTGCAGGGCGGTATCCACCCTCGGTTCGACGGCGACTACTACATCGACGTCGCCCGCGCGGTGAAGGAAGCGGTGCCGGACATCCACGTGCACGGGTTCACCGCCCTGGAGGTCTTCGAAGGCGCTCGCCGACTGGACGAGCCGCTGCGCGACTACCTGCGCAGGCTGGCGGACGCGGGATTGCGCTCGCTGCCGGGAACTGCGGCCGAGATCCTCGACGAGCCGGTCCGCCGGCTGCTCTGCCCGGACAAGATCTCCACCGACCAGTGGCTGGAATGCCACGAGACGGCGCACGAGGTGGGCCTGCGGTCCAACATCACCATGATGTTCGGCGCGATCGAGCAGCCGATCTCGTGGGCGAGGCACTTCGTCGCGACTCGGGACCTCCAGCGCCGGACCGGCGGGTTCACCGAGTTCGTCGGGCTCCCGTTCGTCCACATGGCGGCACCCATGTACCTGCGCCGTGCGGCCAGGCGCGGGCCGACCTGGCGGGAAGTGGTCCTGGTGCACGCCGTGGCCCGGATCTTCTACCACGGGTTGATCGACAACGTTCAGGCTTCTTGGGTGAAGCTGGGTGCTCCGGCGCTCCGCCAACTGCTGCAGGCGGGTGTCAACGACCTCGGTGGCACCCTGATGGACGAGAACATCAGCCGCGCCGCGGGTGCCGCGCACGGGCAGATGATGGGCGAAGCCGATTTCACGGCGCTGCTCGCGCCGCTGGGACGTGACCTGGTGCAGCGCACGACGCTGTACCAGCGGATCCCCGCCGGACTCGCCGTGGGCGCCTGAAGCGGCTCGCGAAACAGCTCTGGACCGGCTGCGGACCGGGATGATCCGCAGCCGGCCCAGAGCCGGCCCCTACGGTTCGAAGCGGTACCCGACCCCGCGAACGGTCCGGATCCGGCGGGGGCGGGAGGCGTCGTCCTCGATCTTGTGCCGCAACCGGTGGATGTGCTCGGTGACCGTGGACTCGGCCTGCCAGTCCGGCGCGGCGTGCCACACCGCCTGCAGCAGTTGCCGTCGGGAGAAGACCTGCCGGGGAGCGGATGCGAGGTGCCCCAGCAGGTCGAATTCCTTCGCCGTGAGCTCCACGACCGCGCCGTTCACGATGACCTCGCGCGTGCCTCCGTCGATGACGAGGCCGTCGAACTCCTGCCGCGATCCGCCGCGCTGGTCGCGGCCGCTCCTACGGAGCACGGTCCGCACCCTGGCGACGAGTTCGCGGGAGGAGAACGGCTTGGTCACGTAGTCGTCGGCGCCCAGCTCCAGGCCCAGTACCCGGTCGGTCTCCCCGCGCCGCGCGGTGAGCAGGATGATCGGGATGTCCCCCTCGCCGCGGAACTGGTGCAACAGATCCAGGCCGTCGACACCGGGCAGGCCAATGTCGAGCACCACCAAGTCCGTCCGATTCCGCCGGACGTGCTCGAAAGCCGCTCTGCCGTCCCCGGCTTCGCTCACGTCGAACCCGCCTTCGCGAAGGGCTTGGGCGGCCAGCCGCCGGATGCGCTCGTCGTCATCAACGACCAGCACGGCGTGGCCGGACGCGCGTGTGGGGAACATGTGTGGTGCGGCTCCTTCCAATCGATCGGTGTGCGTCGTGGACCAGTTCTCGTCGGACTGGTCGGGCGTCTCAGGTCAGTTCCCGGGCAAGGGGCAGCGGAGTTCGCGAGCGAGGTCCTGCAACCTGAACGGTTTGCGCAGCAGTCCGGAGAAACCGGCCTCGCGGACGCGTCCGTCGAGGTCCGGATCCGCGCTTCCCGTGCTGGCGATCATCGGAATCCCGTTGTGGCGCAGCATGTCAGCCAGGGCGAATCCGTCCATTTCGGGCAGTCCGATGTCGACGATGACGACGTCGGGCCGGTGCGCGTCGACGGCCTGCTGGGCGCTCGACGGAGCGCCCACGGCGAAGGCGACGCAGCGCAGCGCGGCGAGCTGGCGGACCAGAAGGTCGCGCATCCGGTGATCGTCCTCGATCACGAGCACGCGCTTCATCAGGTCGCGTTCGCTTCCCCTGGAATCGGCAGCTTCCGGTCGAAGATCTCCAACAGCTCGGAAAGGTCGACCGGGATGCGGAGGAAGTACGGTGCCCCGACGTCGTCGGGCGGCGCCGCCGCAGACGTGTCGGTGAGGCACACCACCGGCCTCTCCATGGTCAGCGGATGCCGGCGGACGAGGCTCAGGAGGCTGCGCGACCTGTCGGTGTCGTCAAGGTCGATCACCACCAGGTCGGGGCGTTCGAAGCGGATCAACTCCTCGACCTCGCCGTAGAACTGGTACACGCACCGCAGCCGGATGCGCGGGCGCGCCCGTTGAGCTTCCGCGACGGCCTCGATGCTGTGCAGGTCGCTGTGCAGGTACAACACCACGGGATTCTCGCCGCAGCGCTGCGGCGGGACCCACGGCGTGCGCACCACTTCGCCTGCCTCATCGTGCCGCGGAAGTTCGACCCAGAACCTGGAGCCGACGCCCGGTTCGCTGTCGGCGGTCATGCGGCCGCCCATCGCGGTGACGAGCTTCTTGGCGACAGCCAGGCCGAGGCCGTGGCCGGGCGGGTCCCCGGGCTGCACACCTGGGCGCTGGAACGGGGCGAAGATGCGAGGGAGGTCGGCCGGTGCGATGCCGCGCCCGGTGTCCTCGACGACGAGCCGGGTGAACTCCCCAGCCGGTTCGGTCCGCACCGTCACCAGGCCGCCCGGCCGGTTGTACTTGATCGCGTTGGTCAGCAGGTTCAGCAGCACCTGGCGCAAGCGCTGACGATCGCCGACGACGACGGACTCGCGGCTGGTGGCCAGCACTCGCAGCGCGACGGCATTGCGTTCGGCCACGGAGCGTATGAGCGCCAGGCTGTCGCCGACGACCTCCGCCAGGTCGATCGGCTCGGACCGGATGGGCAGCCGGCCGGCATCGGCGTGCGTCATGCACAGCGTGTCGTCGATCAGCCGCTCCAGGTGCTCCGCAGCGTCCATGATGTGCCGCGCGCAGTCCGCGGCGCCGTCCGTGGGCAACCCGCCCTGGGTGAGCAGCTCGGCGAAGCCGAGCACTGCGGTGATCGGGGTGCGCAGCTCGTGGCTCAGTTGGGAGACGAACTCGCTCTTGACGAGGTTGGCGCGTTCGGCCGCCTCGCGGGCTCGGGTCTCGCGTTCGATGCGCAACCGGTCGGTGATGTCGCGGAGTTGGAGGCACACGAACCGGGTGCGGCCCTCGGAGTCCTTGACCGGGGAGATCACCACGATCGCGGAATGCAGCGTGCCGTCGGCGTGCCGGTACTCGTGCACCTTGAGGTAGCTGGTCGACGTGCCGGCGACCAGCTTTCGCACCGCGGCGCGCACTTCCGCGGAGCCTTCCCCGCTGATCAGGTCGGACACGTAGGTGCCGTGGAGTTCGTCCACGTCGTACCCGGTGTCGGTGCACAACGCGGCGTTGACGTGGACCAGCCGCCCGTCCCGGTCTCCCAACGCCATGCCGATGGCCGCGTCGGTGAAAGCGCTGCGGAACCGCTCCTCGCTTTCGTGCAGCGCACCGAACAAGCGGTGGTGCTCGATCGCGACCGCGGCCAGATGGGTGAACCGCTCGACGACCACTAGCTCCTCGACGCTCGGGCGGTGCGGAGTGTTGTGGTACACCGCGAAAGTGCCGAGGACGTCCGAACTCCGTGGACTGACCACCGGGGACGACCAGCATGCCCGCAAGCCGTGGCGCACCCCGAGGTCCCGGAAGGCATCCCATCGCTGGTCTTCGAGGATGTCGCTGACGATGACCGGTTTGCCCGCGAAAGCGGCGGTTCCGCACGACCCGGCCACGGGGCCGATGGACATGCCGTCGATCTCGGAGATGTAGCTGGCGGGCAGAGTCGGCGCCGCCCCGTGGTAGAGCCGGCTGCTGTCCGAATCGAGCAGGAGTATCGAGCAATGGGTGCCGGGCAGGTGCTGTTCCATTCCGCTGGCGAGCCTGGCCAGTGTCGCGGAGAGTGGTGCTTTCCTGGCGATCAGTTCGAGCACGGCCGATTGGCAGGTCAGCAGATTGGCCGCATCCAGGAGGTTGGTGTTGCGGAGCGTGATCGAACTCCGCAGTGCTCCGGCGCGTGAGATCGCCTCTGCGATCGTGCGGAGACCTTGTCTCGCGGAGGCCGGAAGCTGTTCGCTCTGGGCCAGCAGCTCGGCTGTGCCGAGCGCCACGCCGAGTTCGTTGCCCATGTCGTGGAGCAACTGCCGATGCTCACCGCTGCTCTCCGCGGATGAGTCGGAGTAGCGCGGATGCCGCTGCGAGGACTTCCTCGTATCCATCGTTGCTGCTCCCCGATCATTCACACAACGTGACAAGAATGTACCGGCGCGTGGTTTGTTGTCACAACAGGGATCTGTCCAACTACGGTCCGTGTCCCACGATGTGGAGGTCCGGCAATGCCGAAATCCGTTCCGAGGTGGCAGGAAGCGTTGGAGCGCAAGGTCGGGATGGACGATGCCGAGCGGCGCAGATGCCTGGCGGCCTTGCTGGAATTCTGCGCCGAGCATCTGGTCGAACCGGACGAATTGCTCGAAAATTGGTTGAAATATCCAGAACTTACAGTTCGTCGCAAATTGGCGCCGGAGGAAGCGCGACCGGTGGCGAACATTCCGGTGGAGAGCTTCCTCATCCACAACGGGGTGAACATCTTCGGTGATCTCGTCTGCCTGCCCGGTAGGCCGGAGGATCTCCGCGACCAAGGGTCCCGGTTCGTCGGCTGATGTCTTCGTCCCATTCGGACGGATTCGATCTGGTGAGGATTACCCCTGCACGTTCCGAACCGCCACCGCGCGGCGGGCGTTCCGGAAGGGCGGCGGCGGACACTCAGGTCTGAAACCGCCGTCCGGGTCCACCTCGTCGTGGCCGGGACGTCACCCACGCCGCTGTTGGTTGTCGCAGGGGGACGTGACGATGCGCACCTGGAAGTCCGCTCGGCGATCGAAGCCCCGGAAGGGACAACTTCCCGATTCGGGAC
>NZ_JBFAKG010000039.1:54688-91686 GCF_040655595.1 Saccharopolyspora sp. NPDC050389 | reverse complement strand
GACCCCGCCCTGCACGGCGGCGCCCGACCGGACGCCGAACAACAGGTCGCGGCCTGATCTTGATCTAGAGGTTGACACAGGGGGTGTCATCGGTCCACGTCCTCCAGTGCGAAGGCCCGGTCGTGCGAGGGCCTGCTGATCACGGTCGCCGCGACGCGGACGGCGTAGTCGGCGGCGTCTCCGGCGGTCGCCCCGTCGGCGAGCCGGTGCAGCAGTCCGGCGTTGAACGCGTCGCCTGCGCCGGTGGAGTCCCGGACCTGCACCTCGGGCGCCGGGTGGATGCTGTGGGGACGGCCTGGCTGAGCGACGAGGGCGCCGCGCGCGCCGCGCTTGACCACGACGGTCGCCCCGGTCTCGTCGGCGATGCTTCGGGCCGCGACCTCGTCGTCGCACCGGTCGCCGTGCAGGGCGCGCAGCTCGTCGTCGTTGGGCAGGAACACGTCGACCTCGCGCAGCAGCCGCAGCACCTCCGCGCGGGTGCCGGCCGCCCAGCCATCGGGATCCCACCCGGTGTCCAGTGCCGTGCGCGCCCCGGCCTGCCGCGCCTGCGCCAGCAGCTCACGAGCGGGCTCGCCCTGCAGGGCTGGCAGCAGGAAATAGCCGGACAGCAGCACGAATCGGGCCGCCAACGCCTCCGGGGGCACGGCAGTCGCGTCCAGATCGGCCATCGCCCCGAGCGCCGAGAGGAACGCGCGATCCCGGCCCGGCGCCTCGGCGGCGACGGTCACGCCGGTGTGTTCACCGGGCACCCGGGCCAGCTCCAACCGCAGGCCGGGGATGTCCAGCTGGTCGGCGAGCAGCCGCGCGGTCCCGTCGTCGCCGACCCGCCCGGCCAGCACCGTCGGCCTGCCGAGCCGGGCCAGCACGATCGCGGTGTTCGCGGCCGAACCGCCGGGCCGCAGCACGATCGAGGGCACGATCTGCTCGGTGCCGGGCGGCGGGAGCTCCGCTGCCCCGGCGACCAGGACGTCCAGATTCACGTTGCCAACAACGGTGATCCGGTCATCGGGAGCTGGATGGCTCACCCGCGGCCTCCGGCCAGCACGGTGTCCACGGCCGCGTCGAGCTTGCTCGCGGCCTCGTCCAGAACGGCCCTGCGGTCGGCGAACTCGCGGGCCAGCACCCGGGCGCGGGTCAGCGCCAGATCCGCCGTGCGGCGCACCGCCGCAGCGCCGGGCCCGCCGTCCTGGGGACGGTCGAGCACCAGCTGCGGGCGAAGCCCGGCGGCAAGCGCCGCCGCCACCACCGACTCGTCCACAGTGCCCAGTCCAGCCTCGGCGATGGCCGCGGCGACCACGGAACCGGTCCACTCCGCCGGAGGCGCCTGCCGAACGAGCGCGCCGACCACGGAATGCGCGCCACGCCACGGAATTCCCGCGCCCGCCAGCGCTTCGGCGATCGCCGTGGTGGTCGCTCCGGTGGCCACGACCTCATCCGGCGAAGGCGGGTTCTGCGGGCGCAGCTCCTCCAGCAGGCCGTGCATCAGCGTCAGGAACCGAACCGCGCGGTCACCGGCCCGCCAGAGGTGCTCCTGGACGTCCGTGGTGGCGTTGTTGGAGTCCTCGTACCAGGCGGCGCCGACGTTGTTCATCGTCGCGGCCAGGTCGGCCGCCGCCGCTCCGGCCATCGAGCACATGTGCTCCAGCACCACCGGATTCTTCTTCTGCGGCATGATGCTGGAGCCCTGGCAGTACGAGTCCGGGGTGGCGATCCAGCCGAACGTCATCCAGTCCAGCATCGTGCGGGCCATCCGGGCGCCGGTGGCCAGGATGCGGGCCTGCACCGCCGCGGTGCGCATCAGGTGCTCGGAACCGGCCACCGCCTCGTAGCTGGAGGTGAAGCTCTCCCGGAAGCCGAGCAGCTCGGCCAGCCGCGGCGGGGCGATCGGCAGATCGGTGCCGGCGAACGCGCACGAGCCGAGCGGGTTGACGTCGAGCTCGTCGTAGACCGACCGCAGCTCCTCGGCCTGGCTGAGCAGCGCCTCGGCGTAGCCGGCCAGCACGTGCCCGAGCGTGGTCGGCTGGGCGGGCCTGCGGTGGGTGAACCCGGTGATCAGGACGTCCGCGTAGCGGTCCGCCTGGGCCGCGGCGGTCTCGGCGGCGGCGCAGGCCTCCCGCGCCTGGTCGAGCACGTTCTCCCGCAACACCATGCGGAACACCCCGGCGTCGAGGTCGTTGCGGGAGCGGGCCAGCTGCACGTCCAGCTCGGACGGCTGGATGCCCGCCGCCGCGGCGAGCCGCTGCTCGACGAGGTAGTAGACGTCCTCGACGCTGCCGTCGAAGGCGAACCGGTCGTCGTCGGCCGCGAGCAGCTCGCGCAGCCCGCCGAGCAGCTGCCGGGCGCGGGCGGCGGGCAGCAGGCCCTGCTCGGCGAGCATCACCACGTGGGCGAGGCTGGCGTGCAGCATCGGCCGGTACAGCTGCGGCGCGGACTTCTCGAAGGCCACCCGGAGGTGGTTCTGCCAGTAGTTGGACAGTTCCGGAGGCTGGGGCATTTGACGAACTCTTTCCACTGTGGATGGTCGTGGACGTGGTGCTACGCGGCGGGGATCACTGCCGGTGAGCGCTTCTGGCGAGGGCCCTGGCCGAGGCGGTTCGACACCGCGAGGACGACCAGGATCAGCACGATCTGCAGCGCGCCGTAAGCGGCGGCGGTGCCGAACTCCGAGGAGTAGATCCGGTTGTAGATCTCCACCGACATCGGCGGCAGGCCGGGCGGGTAGATCACCACCGAGGCGACGTACTCGCCGACGCCGTCCACGAAGGCCAGCAGCGCACCGGCGAGCACGCCGCGCAGCACCAGCGGCAGCGTGACCGTGCGCAGGACCCGCAGCGGGCCGGCGCCGAGGTTGCGCGCCGCCTCCTCCAGCGACGGGTCGAGCTGCTCCAGGGAGGCGCTGGTCGAGCGGAACACCAGCGGCACGAACCGGACGAAGTAGGCGACCGGCAGGATCCACAGCGTCCCGACCAGCGTCAGGCCCAGGTTGCCGACGCCGGGCTCGTTGAACGCGGTCACCAGGTTCACGCCGATGACAGTGCCGGGCAGCGCCCACGGCAGCATGATGACCACGTCCAGCGCACCGCGGCCCGGGCCCTTCCAGCGGGCGACGACCCACGCGGCCGCCGCGCCGATGACGATCGCGGCCAGGGTGGCCAGCAACGCGGTCTGCACGCTCACCGAGATCGGCAGCAGGCTCTGCGGCTCGGCGAAGATCTGCAGGTAGTTGTCCAATGTGTACTTGGGCGGCAGCACCTGCGTCGTCCAGGCGCCGTCCACCGAGAACGAGACGAGCACGATCACCAGCACCGGCGCCAGCAGCACCACCGTGAGCAGCAGGCTGCCCAGCGCGGCGGCGAACTTGGCGGCGGCGGAGCCCGGCGCCCGGCGCGCGCTCGGCGTGCCCTTCGACAGGCTGCGGTGCACGCGGCGGCCCTGGTACCAGCGCATGCTCATCAGGAAGGCGATGGACACCACCGAGAGCGCCGTCGACTGGGTGGCCGCGAGCGCGGCGTTGCCCGAGGTGCGCGCCGAGACGATCTCCATGGTCAGCGTCTGCACGTTGTAGAGCTGCGGCGCGGTGAACGACGCCATCGACATCATGAATGTCAGCAGCGCACCGGAAACCAGCGCCGGCGTGAGCATGGGCAGCAGCACCGTCCGCCACACCCGCACGCGGCCGGCGCCGAGGTTGGTGGCGGCCTCCTCCAGCGAGCCGTCCAGCCCCGCCAGCGCGGCCGAAACCGACAGGTAGAAGTACGGGTACATGGTGAACGCGTGGACCAGGACGACGCCGGCCAATCCGCTCACCGACGTGCTCGCGGGCGAAATGCCGAGCAGGGCGTCGAGCGTCCGGGGCACGATCCCGGTCTCGCTGTAGAGGAGCACGAACGACACCGCGCCGATCAGCGGCGGCAAGGCCATCGGGAGCACGGCGAACACCGAAAGCGCCCGGCGGCCGGGGAAGTCGAAGCGGTGCAGCAGCACGGCCAGCAGCGTGCCGAGCACTCCGCAGAAGAACACGGATACGAGCGAACTCACCAGCGACAACAGCAACGCCCGGCCCGAAGATCCGCCGAACAGGCTGCCGTAGTTGTCCGCGAGGCCGTTCCCGCCTGCCGAGGTGAGCGCGGTCGTCGCCATCGGGATGACGACGAGGAACAGCAGCACCAGCACGACCGGAATGGCCAGCACGTAGACGAAGCGGTCGCCGTCGGGCGAAGGCAACCTGCGGCGCCGCGGCGTCACCGCCGGGGCGCTCATGGCCGCACCAGCCAGGCGTGCTGGGCCTCGGGGCGAAGCCCGACGACGTCGCCGGGCTTCGGCAGGCCGGGCCGGTCGGGCACCGCGACCGACAGCTCCAGCTCGCCCGCGGTGACCTCGTACTCGCAGGTCGCGCCGGTGAACTCCACCGCGCGCACGACGGCGTCGAAGCTGCCCTCACCGGCCTCGGTGATCGCCAGGTGCTCCGGCCGGACCGACACCGCGACCCGGTCGCCCACGGCGGCCGAGAGCTCCGCCGAACGACCGGCGGCGAACTTGGCCCCGGAACCCGCCAGCTCCACCACGGCCTGCTCGCCGGAGCTCTCGACGACCTCGGCGTCGAGGACGTTGCTGCCCCCGATGAACCGGGCCACGAAGGCGGTCGCGGGCTGGTGGTAGACCTCGCGCGGCGTGCCGACCTGGTGCAGCTTGCCGGATTCCAGCACGGCGATGCGGTCGCTCATCGCCATCGCCTCGGCCTGGTCGTGCGTGACGTAGACGCTGGTGATCCCGGCTTCCCGCTGCGCGCGGCGGATCTCGACGCGGGTCTCCTCGCGCAGCTTGGCATCCAAATTGGACAGCGGCTCGTCCAGGAGCAGCACCGACGGCGAGATGACCAGCGCGCGAGCCAGCGCGACGCGCTGCTGCTGGCCGCCGGAGAGCTGGTCGATCCGTCGGTCGGCGTAGCCGTCGAGCCCCACCGAAGCGAGCGCGGCGGCCACCCGCTCGTTGCGCTCGCCCTTGGCGATCTTGCGCGTGACCAGCCCGTAGGCGACGTTCTGCGCGACGTCGTAGTGCGGGAACAGCGCGTAGTTCTGGAACACCATGCCGGTGCCGCGCTTGTTCGGCGGCGTGGCGGTGATGTCTCGGTCGCCGAAGAGGATTCGGCCGCTGGTGGGCGTGACGAACCCGGCGATCATGCGCAGCGTGGTCGACTTGCCGCACCCGGAAGGGCCGAGGAGCGTGAAGAACTCGCCGGATTCGATCGTCACGTCGATGTCGTGCACGACCGGCGAGGCAGAGCCGTAGCTCTTGCAGACGCGGTCGAGGCGAACGGGGATCATGCTGAACTCTCCGTGCTGGGCGAGGAAGGGCTTTCCTTGCAGGCGGCGGCCGAGGCGGCCCGTGAGTGCTTTGGGGTGCTATAGCGGCTGTTTTGGAAGTAGCACAGCGGGCTTTTTTTGAAGCGGCGCAGCCGCTTAGCCCACCTACGCAGCTTGCTCCGCCGCGGGTTCTCAGACGTCGTCTGGCGAGGACAGCCCCGATGCCGCGTATTGGACATACACAAGTCGGGGATCCCACAGTCCAGACGGCGTCTGAGGTTCCGCTACCCGCACCGCCACTCAAAACGAGCCTGGAAATGGGTATTTCGTCAGTTCTTGTTCTTGATGTGCTCGCTCCAGTAGGAGATCCACTCGGTCTCCTTGGTAGCGGCCAGGCTCCAGTCCACCGGCATCTCGTGCAGGTTCAGCGGTGCCAGCCAGCTCGGCTGACCGGCCTGCTCGACGGTCGGGATCTGGAAGTACTCCTCGGCCAGCTGCTTCTGCTTCTCGACGCCGAGCAGGAAGTCGAGGAACTTGTCCGCGGCGGCGGCGTTCGGGCCGCCCTTGACCTTGGCGATGCCGTCGATCAGCTGCGGGACACCGGAAGTGGTCGCCACCGGCTTGAACGGCGCGCCGGTCTTCTTCTGCTGCAGCATGACGTCCTGCAGGTTCCACACGCTGATCGGCGCTTCCTGCCGCTGGATGCGCAGGTAGAGGTCGGTCGGGTTGGCCGCGTAGACCTTCGTGTTGGCGTCGAGCTTGCGCAGCCACTCGTAACCCGGCTCGGGGTTCTCGCCGCCGTTGCGCGTGATCATCGCCGAGTAGATGCTGCGCATCGTGCCGGACGCGGCCACGTCGCGAACGACGATCTTGTCCCGGTACTCCGGCTTGATCAGGTCGTCCCAGTCCTTCGGGGCCTGCTCGGGAGTGAGCATCTGGTCGTTGTAGAAGACGACCTCGGCCAGCACCATCTCGCCGACCCAGCGGCCCTGCGCGTCGCGGTAGCGCTCCGGAACCCGGTCGCGCACCTGGTCCGGCACGGGGGCGAGCAGGTCGGCGTTCGCGGCCTGGGTGAACTGCTGCTGGGAGCCGCCCCACCAGATGTCGGCCTGCGGGCGGCCCTTCTCGGCGGCCACCCGCTCGGACGCCTCCTGCGCGCCGAGCGTCAGGATCCGGACCTTGCCCTGGTATTCGGGATAGGCGGCCTCGAACTCCTTGACCACGTTCTCGGCGAGCGCCTTGTCGCGGGCGGTGTAGATGGTCAGGCCGGATTCGCCGCCGGCGGGGCTCAGGCCGCACCCGGCGGTCACGCCGGCGAGCATCAGCACGCCGGCGACGATGGAGAGGATTCTGCGCATGGCTACCCTTCGCGCGAGGGCTGCGTGGTGTTCGCAGCGGGGGACATCAGGGACGGGGAAACGGCGCCGATGTGCAGCGCCTGCGCGCCCAGCTCGGCGAACACGACCTCGGGCGCGGACGGCGCGGCCGAACCGACCAGCTCGGCGAGTTCAGCGAGCCCATCCGGACCGAGTTCGGTCGCGGCACCGGCGAAGACCACGCGTGCCGGGTTGACCACGCACGCGCAGACGATGGCGGCGTAGGCCCAGGCCTCGATGACCTGCCTGCGCAGCGCGTCGACGGCGGGCTCACCGGCCCGGTCGGCCAGCTCGGCGACCGGCGCGTCGGCCGGTCGACCGTCCAGTTCGGACAGTGCTTGGCGGATTCCCGGCACGCTCCAGCGCCGTTCGAACTCACCGCGCCCGCCGGTGTGCGGCGTGGGCGGCAGCCCGGCGGGCAGGAAGCCGATCTCGCCGGCGAACCCGGCGGCACCGCGGCAGAGCGTGCCGCCGCTGACCACGGCGGCACCGACGCCGTACCCGACGTAGATCAGCACCAGGTCGTCGACGTCGGCGGCCGCACCCCGCTCGCGCTCCCCCAGCGCGATGAGGTTGACGTCGTTGGAAACCTGCACCGGCAACCCGACCCGCTCGGTCAGCGCATCGGTGACCGAGCGCCCGCCAAGCGCCTCCAACACCGGCGAGAGCGTCACGGCTCCCTCCGCGGTGGCGACACCGGGAAGCGAGAACACGACGCGACCGGGACGCGGCCGCGGATGCTCCTCCAGAGCCTGGTCGATGATGGCGATCAACCCGTCCAGCGGCGCGTGCGGATCAACTGCGCGGCTGTACGCGCCGAGCAGCTCACCGGCCAGATCGACCACGGAAACGCGCGCCTGCTCCCCTTCGAGGGAAACGGCGATCAACGATTCGGCGGCGGGGTTGAACTCCAGCATCCGCGGCCGGCGACCGCCGGAGGAGTCCCCGGAACCGGCCTCGACGACGTGCCCAGAGCCCATCAACTCGCGCACGATCTCGGTGAGCGAAGAGGGCCGATACCCGGTCAGCTTGGCGAGCTCGGTGCGCGAAACGGGGCCGTGCTCGCGAAGCGCGGCCAGCACCGCATCGGTGCGGATGCGACGCAACGCCTCGTTCCCGGTGGGCGCCGAACGCTCGATGACCTCGGACATGCGTAACTTTATACGGCATCCGAAGTAAGTTTCCAATAGATCGCACTCCCCAAAATCCCCAAGTCCCACAACAGCTTTCGACGATCGCCGAGTGTCACGAATCAATCACGAATAGTGATCACCAACAAGCAAGGGCTGGCGACCCATGTCTGCCTCCCACCGCGGGATTCACCATGGTCGGCACAGCAGCGGGGAGCATTCATGCGATGGAAGCGACGCAGATCAGGCCACCGAACAGCACGTTGGGGCGCCTCTTGCCGACGGCGCGAAATCGACGTCGCGCCAACCGAAGAGGAGTTGGTCGCACTGATCCTGCCGCCTGGCGAGATCACCGCGCTGACGCCCTTGGAAGTTGGGCGACTCAGGGGCAGCCTGCGCAACGCGGTTCTCGCCTTGGGCAACCACGGCACGTGTCAGCAGGCGCCGCGGACATGACGGACGCTCAGCCGTCGGCAATCACTCATGGATGGAGGAAGTCATGACAGAAAAGCCGGTACAAACATTCTGGCCACCTGAGATGGACCAGCTGCGAAGTGGTCATCCGCTGGATGCGTTCGTCCCCGACCCGACGGGAATGCGCCCTCTGTGCGGCGAACGCAGTTCGGGACGATCTTGGAAAGCATCGTTGCTGACGAAGCTCCTCGGCTGTTCGCCGTCGTTCAGGAGTACGGCGACCGCGTTGACAGCCGGATTGCCGCCTGGGGAATGGCTTTTCCGGATCACGCGGAGGTCGTTTCGGTTCACGACGGACTGCGGATGAGACTGCCAGAAGCAGAAAGCGCACTTCACGGGTTTCGCATCGGCAACTTCATTCGCGCACATCTGGTGTGGTTCAACCCCGACGCGGCCACGTCGGTCACGAACGAAGCTTGAGCGGTCGCATGCAACTGCAAGTTGGGTTACCGCCCCTCGGCGTATTACCGGAGACTGCCATTCGTCTGAGTACTATGCCGCTTTTGGCCCCGCTCTGGTGCCGCGTCATACCCTGGCGTCGGAGCGGGTCCCCAACCTCCTCCCCCGGACGCAGAGGCTTACGACGTCTCGGCACGTTCTCGGAAGCGAACACGACATGACCAGAAAGCACGACACCCCCGGCGAACCGCCCGAGATCATCGGGCCACCAATCCACGTTCCGGTCGACATCGCCCCGGTAGCAACCGGTGTCGGGTTTGAAATCGATCAGGACGACGAGCAAGACAGCAGCAACGGGTAGCCAGTCTCTCTTGTATCGATGCCGGGCTGCTATCAGCGGCTGCGAGCCCCAGTTTCAACACGCCGCCAGGACCTGTTGAAGTTTGCCAGGCCCCGGCCCCGATCAACCCGTCTCGTCTTGAGCCGGACGAGTGATGTGACGCGGATGCGCAGCAACACGCACCACATGCCGTGACTTATTCGATACGGTCGATCACTGTCAGTGTTGCCGGACGAGGGTTTGACGTTGGATGAGCAGGTCATCTCTCCGTCGGTCCTGGGCGGAGAGCCGGAGTCGGTTGTCTATGTACCCACCGAGCGGGTATCCCCTGGCGCTCAGCGAGCACTTCTCGAACTGCGCAGCACCACGGGAGGCGAGCTGGCGCTGCTGATCTACACGAGCCTTGAGCGGCTTGTGGAGACATGCGGAGACCGGCAGCCGTGGATCAGCGTCGCGAAATCCGAGGTGCAGACGCTCGCGGAGCAAGCAGGCGCCAGCCTCGTGCTGGAAGATTTCGCAGCCTTACCTGACACGGATCGGCCTACTGGGGAGGCGTGATGAGCGATCTTTTGAATGTACCTGGGGAAATGGAGGCGCTCGCGCAGAGCTTGGAGTCAGGCGCGGCGGCGCTAGATGAGATCAGCACTGCGCCGACGGCCAACGCTGGCGAGTCCATCGGGATCGTCGCGGACGCTGTGGCTCGCCTGGCCGGCGCCAGTGCAGGAGTGAGCGGCGGACTGCACCAAGCCGCCGGAGAAGTCCGTGTCGCGAAACATGAATACGTGCGATCCGATCACACCGGTGCCGATGGCATGCCCCAGCCGCCGCGTTGACTCACCGAGGAAGTCATGAACATCATTGATGTGAACGTGAAGGCAGATCCGGGCTCATGTCGGGGGCTGGCGGAGTGGTTCACGGCGCTGTCGGAAGCCAACCACAACGCTGCTACGGCCGCGATCAAGGCGGCCTCGTTGTCCGAGCCGTACTGGCAAGGGCAAGCCAGCGACGCGTTCCGTGACCAAATGTCGCAGAGCGGGCAGGACATCGACGAGCTCGTTCAGGCGATCGATCGGGCTACTTCGGGCCTGGAGCTGTTCGCCGACGACATCGATACAGTGCGGCAGCGGATGGACCAGTGCCTGCAAGTCGCGCATGAGGCCAGTCTGGTCGTAACGGGAACCTTGATCCACGAGCCGCCCGGTGGCCCCGCTGACACGGCGCCGGACGGTGCAGGTGGCGGCATGCCTGGCTTGGATCCAAAAGCCAAGGCCCATGCTGAGGCGGAACGCAAACTTGAAGCGTGGCGGGAGATCGAGGCCACCGCAGACGACACTCGCCGACTCGAACGCACGGCACATCGATCGCTGAGCAAAGCGTTGGACGCAGCCAACACTGTCATCGCTGCTATAACCGCAACGCCGCTGACTTGGATCAGCCGCGGTCTGGCTTACGCCGGCTCAGCTCATGGGGCGGCAATCACGCTTGCCCAGAACGCCGAGTCGATGCGCAGCTTCGCCGAAAACTACCAACGTTGGTCTGCAGACAGCACTATGCCAGCGTCACATCGGGAGTCGAACCTTCGGCAACTCTTGATCAACGCCGGAATGGAGCAACGAGCGGCCGACAGCAATGCACGGTTACTGGCAAACACAGGCAAGACCGCCGCAGGCGCCTTTGTGCTCAGTCGCCTGACCCGCACGCTGGGCGGCCAAGGCGAGGGGGTGCTACGCGGGATGGGGAAGGCTCTCCCCGTCATCAGCGTCGCATCAGCCGCTACGTTCACGACAATCGATATCGTCAACGGCAAACCGATAGGCAAGGCTGTCTGGGCAAACTTCGGCGCACTCGGTGCGAGCACACTGGCCGCATCAGGAGCCCAGGCCGGACTCGTGGCCTCAGGCGCCGCGGGAGCACCGGTCACTGTGACAGCCCTGGGAGTGGGCTTCGCGGCAGCCACGACATGGAGTTATTTCCAGGAGAACGACCTGCGGGATCTGTACCGCGACCTGGGAGGAGACGGTATCGACAGTCCGAAAGACAACTCGGATGAATACCGTAAAGCTCGGTATGGCAGGTAGCGCCACATGACCGATCTGCCGCCCCGCCCAGACCCGGCGTCTGGAGAGCCACGCCCACCAGCTGCGCCAACGCAGTACCGCGGCATGACGTCGGAGAAGCAGCCGTCGCGGCTACCCGATGCCCCCGAAGGGCAGGGGCCGACGCTGGAGTTCTTTCGCGAGTCGAAGCTCGGCGTGTGGCTGTCCGCACCGGTACCGATTGTGATCGTGCTGGTTCTAGCCGTGTTGTACGGCGGTTTGGTGGTCCTCACCTACTGGTTCATCTGGGTGCTGATGGCCGCCTACTTCATTTTTCTTGTCTACACAGGACGGTCAGACGCGTTGGCCGCTGGTGCAGACTGGGTGCGTTTCAACAAGTACTGGGTGCGCACCTACGAGCTCACCAGCATCCGCTATGTAGGGCGAGGCTCCGGCACTAGCTTCGCCCTTGAACTTTCCGACAGCGAACGCAGAGTGGAACTGCCTCTTCACGTCGTCCAGTCGAATAGGCGGCTCTGGGACTTGGTGTACCTCGGGATGCGTTACTCGGCCGCCAGCGGTGCACAAGTCAATCGCGCCATGAGGTCGCAGTTCCCTGAGCTCTCGACAGGGGCTCACTAGAACGAGGGCCACTCCTGAGCCAAGCAAGAACGCAGGAGTGTCCGCAGGACCGTCGAGCGAAGTTCTCGATCAGCCGTCGGCTTCGGCAGCCGGGCCGGACTCCCCCGGCGGGTTGTTCGGTACGACGACGAGGCTGATCACGTGGCGGGCGCGGGCGTCGCTCGGGGCGTTGCCCGTTCGCGCAATGATCGCCGCCTGGACTTCCTCGATCAGCTCGGCGAATTCCTCCTCCGCCAGCCACACCGCGGCCTGCCGGTAGACCACGCCGTCCGCGGCGGGATCGGCATCGTCCTGCGCCAGGTAGCGCTCGAAGTCCGCCATCAACGACGCCGAGAACGCGGTGAAGGCCCGGCGGTGATCCTCCAGCGTCATCGTCGCCCGCGCCGCGGGATCGACCACCGCCCGCTCCTGTCGTACCTGGTAGCTGCGCTCCACCGTGCCGCGCACCCGCTTCTCCTCCACCACCTCCAGCACGCCCGCGTCGGCGAGGACCGCGATGTGCCGGTACATCGTCGCCGGCGCGATGTCCGGCAGGCGGTCGCGCAACTGCGCGGTGGTCAGCGGATCCGAACCGAGCAGCGTTTGCAGGATGCGAGCCCGGACGGGATGCAGGAGGAGGTCCGCGGTTGCCATGGATCAATATTCTCATGACTGATAACGTTCTCAAAATCGAGAACAATGAGAGGTGGGGTCTTGCCCGACATCGACATGACGGCCGTCGCGGACGACGGGCTGCCCCTGATAGGCACGCTGACCCTGCCCGCGGGCCCCGGCCCGCACCCGGCAGTCCTGCTGCTGCACGGATCCGGGCGGCTGGACCGCGATGCCAACGCCCGCGGGCTCCGCATGGGACTCGGGCCGCCGCTGGCCGCCGCGCTCGCGGAGCGGGGCATCGCCGCGCTGCGCTACGACCGGCGCGGCGTCGGCGCCACATCCGGCGACTGGCGGGCGACCGGATTCACCGACAACACCCACGACGCAGCCGCCGCGCTCCGCGCCCTGGCCGCACGGCCCGACATCCGGGCCGACGCCATCGGCGTGGTCGGCCACAGCGAGGGCGCCGTCCACGCCATGTCCCTCGGCTCGGATCCGCTGGTCCGGGCGGTGGTGCTGCTGGCCGGGTTCGCCCGCCTCGGCGAGGACGCGCTGCGCTGGCAGGCCCGGATGATCGCCCGCGACCTACCCGCGCCCGTTCGGCCGCTGCTGCGGGCCCTGGGCTCCCGGCATCTCGCCCGGATCAAGGCGACCGGCACGGACTCGGCGCGCGTCCACGGGTTGCCGGTGAACGCCCGGTGGTTCCGGGAAATGCTCGGTCACGACCCGCGCCCGGGCCTGGCGAAAATCCAGGCCCCCGTGCTGGCGATCACCGGCGGCAAGGACATCCAGGTCGACCCCGCGGACCTGGACGAGATCCGCCGGCTGGTGCCCGGCGAGGTCGAGGTCCACCGGATCCCCGACCTCACCCACCTGCTGCGCCGCGACCCCGGTCGACCGTCGGTGCGCGCCTACCGCCGCCTGCTGCGCAGGCCGGTCGACGCCGACCTGCTGGCGCAGGTGACCGGCTGGCTCGCCGGCCGGCTCCACGAAGCACGACTCACGGATTCCCGCTGACAGCGAGGAAAACCCGCACCGGTCGGAATCCCTTCAACCGCAAGCACTTCTCGCCTCCTGCCCGCGGAAGGAATTCGACATGACAACGGCAACCCCAGCTCGCCGGAAGAGCGGCCTCGTCCCGTTCCTGCTCATCACGTTCGCGACGAGCTGGCTGTCGTGGCTGATAGCGATAGCCGTCGGTGGGCCGGCGATGAGCTTCCCCACCGTCATCCCCTACCTGCTCGGCGCGTTCGGCCCGATGTTCGGCGCGATCGTGATCCGGCTGCGCCGCGCCTTCCGCCGCCTCCCCGCCCCCGCCCATGCGGTGCGACTGCCGCTGATCAGCCTGCTCTGGGTACCGATCCTGCTGGTGGTGGCATCGGGGACCGTGCTCGCGGCGGTGCTGATCGCGCAGCAGCTGGGCGGACCGGCCATCAGCCCGGAAGCGGCGCAAGGCCTGATCCAGGCGGCCGGCGGCCCGGCGCCGTTCGTCGCCACCATGCTCGTCTTCGGTCCGCTGGCCGAGGAGTTCGGTTTGCGCGGCACGGCACACCCGCGACTGCGGGCGTCGATGGGTCGCCTTCTCGCCGGACTGCTGCTGGGGATCATCTGGTCGGTGTGGCACCTGCCGCTGTTCTTCGTCCCCGGGACCGTCCAGGCCAGCTTCGGCCTGCTCACCTGGAGCGGCCTGGTCTACATGCTCAGCGTCATCCCGATGGCCCTGCTGGCCGGCTACGCCTACGAACGCGCCGGTGTCCTCGGAGCGATCGCAATCCACTTCGGAGTCAACACGACGATGGCGCTGGCAGGCGTCAATTCGCTCCTGCCCCAGGTGAGCATCGTGGCGGTGCAGGCCGTCGTCGCGCTGGCGCTGCTGGCTGTACATCGCGACCGGCGGCAGCCCGGCGGTTCGCCGGAGCGACAGGCCGCAACTGCCCCCGCAGCACATCCGGCGTGACGAGCAGAGGGGTGGCCGGGCTGTTGCTCCGGCCACCCCCGCGTCACGCCGACCTCAGTTGTCGGCGAGCTCCCGGTTGGACGTTTCCGGGCCCCAGGCGAAACCGGCGAGCGCACCCAGCCACCAGGAGCGCGACGCAGGCACCTAGTGCCGTGGCGATTCCGTAGGTTCCCACCACGATCGGCATGAGGAACGTCGTCACCGCGGAGCCGAGGCGGCTCGCCGCGACCGCGAGCCCGACGCCGCTGCCCCGGAGTTCGGTCGTGAACAGCTCCGCCGGGTAGACGTAGACGACGTTGCCGATCGCCACGATCACCAGTGCGAACAGGGTGAACAGCCCGACCGACAGCAGCGGGTCCAGGTTCGGGATGAACGCCAGCGGCATCAGCAGGACTGCACCGGCCACGAAACCGCCGAACAGCAACGTCCGGCGCCGCATGCGGTCGATGATGAAGTAGCCCAGGAACGCGCCGACCGCGACGCAGATGTAGTAGCCGAGCGCGCCCGCGTAGGAATCCTCGACGCCGAGCGTGGCGAGAACGCGCGCCACCTACCGCCGGCTCGAACCGGCGGTCGAGGCAGCCCCGCTGCGGATCGTGGTCCGCCCGGAGTGCTTGCGCGAGAGCGTCTACCGCCTGGTGGAGATCGCCCAGGAGATCCCGGTCCCGTCCGACCCGACCTCGGTGGACCGGACCGAGATCTGACCAATGTGGACGATGACGGACCGCGGTTCGCCATCCGGCCACGCACTGCGGGAACGATCACGGTTAATGACACGTCGGAGGGAACGACATGTCATTCGTCCGAAAGGAATTCGGCAGTGAACGACGATTGGCCCCAGAAGGTGGGCGGCTGGGAACTCGCCCGGCACGGCCACATCGAGAACTACCGCAAGAGGCTGGCCAACAACGTCACGGTCACCGCGATCTGGGAGAACGCGACCGGCACCGGCACGGTGGATGCGCGCGTCGAGACGTTGGGATTCGGCCGGACGCTGACCAGCAGCCGCAAGGAATTCCGGGACAAGGAGGCGTTCTGGACCGCCGCGCGCTGCGTGGTGGAGATGGCCGCGAACCTCCCCTCGCTGGGCGCGGGAAGCGAAAGCCCCGCCGATTCCGAGCTTTTCGAGGAGGTCGCCGGGAACGTCGAAGCCGAACCCGGCACCAACGGAACCCCGGAAGCGGAGCTGACGTTCACCCTGGTCAACGGGCGCACGGTGACGCTGATCCTCTCCGATGACCAGGCGTTCGACATGTGCGAGCGCATCTACAAGCTCGACAAGTACGTGTGGGACGAAGAGCGCGAAGAAGACGACGAGGCCGAAGAAGACGAGGGCGACGAGGACACCACCGACGACGAAACCGAGGAAGAAGACGAGGACACCGCCGACGAGGACATCGAGGTGCCCGACATCAGCGATGTCAGGTCGGGCCCGGACACCGGCCACGATGTGGTCACTCTCCTGGAAGCCCAGTTCGGCGTCACCGAGGACTACCTCATGGCGCACGTCGACTGGTCCGCCCTGATCGTCGTGGGCGAACCCGCGGTGAGCTCGCTGATCAGCCGGGGCGAGGAGTTGCACGCGGCGCTGCAGCCGCGCTGGTACCCGGTCGTCGTGGACCGGCCCGGCGAGCAGTGGGCCGTGCTGCGCCGAACCGGCCTCCGCTACGCCGGCGAGTGAACTTCACAAGGCGGCCTCACTTTCGGGCGTAGGTGTGGATCGCCGCGCCGCTGTCAAGGACGCGCGTATCGGCGAGGGCGAGGTGCGTCGGCGCGATCTCTCCGTCGAACACGCCGATGCCTTTGCCGAGGACGAACGGGTAGACCTTCAGGACGAGCTCGTCGATCTCCGGCAGCAGCGCGGCGGCGAGCTGGCCACCGCCGGCCAGCCAGATCCCGCCGCCCGGCTCGCGCTTGAGCGCCCGCACGGCATCGACCGGGTCGCCGGAGATGACGGTGACCGCGGGGTCCGGGCTGGTGAGACTGCCCGAGACCACGTACTGATCCAGGTGGGAGTACGGGCTGGTGACGCCTTCCCGCACGCCTGGTTGGTAGGTGCCGCGCCCCATCACCACGGCGTCGAAGCGGCTGCCCAGGTCAGTGACCCCGAGAGCGGCGTGCAGGTGCGTCGGCAGCGTCTGCGGGTACTCCGCGACCAGGTGCTCGATGAGCCCGTCGGGCAGCGGAAAGAACGCGTCGAGCGCGCCATTGGCATCGGCGATGTAGCCGTCGACGCTGCAGCCGATGAAGTAGGTGAGCTTTCGCATTGGGCTTCTCCTCTTCGAAGTGGTCGATCAGCGGCGGGTACCGGGCTTGGGCAGCGGACGCCGAGCCAGAACCGACCGAGGCATGCGCGGGTGCGGATCGAGCCGCTTGCCGCCCTTGGCCGACGGGAACGAGAACTGAGCAGTGACGGTCTTTCGCATCGACTAACCACCTCGTTCTTAGTACTTCGTGTGACGTACTTGAAACGTAGTACTCCATCCGAAGTGGTGTCAAGGAGGAGACTTGAAGAGGTGCGAGGCTCGGCTTCGTGACCGATCTCGACTTCCGCGTCGGCCGCCTCCTGACGATCAACCCGGCCGTCCTGACCGTCATGGGCGAGCTCGGCATCGACCTGTCGGACGAGATCCCCGCGAAGCTGACCGCCGACGCCGTCGAAGCCGCGGACGTGGTGATCACCATGGACTGCGGCGACGCCTGCCCGGTGTTCCCCGGAAAGCGCTACCTGGACTGGGAACTCACCGCCCCGGCGGGGAAAGGCGTCGAGGAAGTCCGCACCATCCGGGACGAAATCGACCGCCGAGTCCAACATCTGCTGACCGAGCTCTGAGCCCGATCGTCGGCGTTTTCCATTGGCGGCCAACGCCTTCGACCATCCCGTCGCGGCCAGGTTCGCCGATTCTTCCTTGCCTGCCGTTGTTTCCAGCCGAGTACAGCGGTCGACCGGTAGCGAGGCCATACTTCGTGATCAGCAGTGTCGGCCGTTCGTGGCATGCTCGCGCCTCAACGCTCCGACGAGAGAAAGCAACGACATGACCCTGCTGGACGACCGCGGATCAGCCCTTCCGCTTCCCCCTGATCCGCTGAGCCCGGTGCCTGAGGAGGTCGAGCGCGGGCGGGCGGCGTACCGGGCGGGCGATTCCCAGGAAGCGCGGACCCTGCTGACCGAGATCGCCGACGCGGGACGCACCGCCGTGTCCGGGCACGCGGCCATGGCGCTGGCGGGCATCGAACTCGGCGAGAACGGGCTCGGCGACTCCTGCCGGAAGCGGCTGGATCAGGTCGCCGCGGGAGAAGACCCCTGGCTGGGCCCCTTGGCGGCCGTGATGCTCACCCCGGACTTCCAGTCGTGCACGTCCGCGGACTCCGGCCGAGTGCTCCTCGGGAGCCTCGCCGCTCAACTGACCGGCGCGCTGGAGGCGGCCCGGAACGGTTTCGAGCAGGCCGCCGACGCCCACGAGGGCACGGATTCCGGGGACGTCGCCAACATCCTCCTCGGCAACCTGCTGCTCCAGAGCGGTGACCAGGTCGCGGCCCTCAAGCCGCTGCGGAGCGCGCGACAGATGTGCGACGGCCTGTTCGCCGGCTACGCGGGTTACCTCGAAGGCCATGTGCTCATCGGGCAGGACGAAAAGGAACGCGCGGGCCAGGTGCTCAACTACGCGCACGGGGAGTCCCACCCGGCCAGGGACGGTGGCAAGGGACTGCACCCGTGGGTCGCCGTCCGGTTCGGCGAACTGCTGGCGGGCGACACGTGGCTGGACCTCGTGTACGACCAGATGGAGAACAGCGGCGTGAGCGAAGGCGTCGTGGTCCGGGAGCCCTTCGAGTCCGCCCTCACCTTCACGGAAATCAGCAATCCGGCACTCGTCGACGTCGGATTGCACCTGTTCCCAGGGGATTTCGAACCGGTGCACGCGGCCCTGGATCGCCTGAAGACCTGGAGCGACGAGAGGTACGAGCGAGCCCGGAGGCTGGTGCTCGCGCTCTACACCCACGTCGAGGACAGCCGAGACGAGGAAAGGTCTCTGGGCCTGAAGGAGCTGAGGGAGAGGCTGAGCCTCCCCGAGCCCCGCTGAGAGCGCTACCGGAGGAAGGCCCCGGCAGCGAAGAACCCCAGGTCTGTGACCTGGGGTTCTTCGATGGGTGGATTCCGAGGCGCCCAAAGGGCGTGCACGTCGGCGGTGACGCCAAGAGGATGCGGGGCCCGGTCCAGGACAGGGCCCCGCATCGGTCTCGTGAACCTGCCGCTACAGCCCGCAGGAGCCGCGGTCGAGCTGGAAGAACCTGGCGTTGGCCCAGCGGCACAGCCACATCCCGACCATGACACCGGCGATCGTGACGAGAGCGGGCAGGTAACCGCTGGCGACCTGGATGATCGGGATCGCCGGGCAGCCACCCGAGATCGCCCAGCCGGTGCCGAACAGCACCGCCCCGGGGATCACGCCGCCGTGGATTCGCCCTGCCGTGCGGCGGACACCCACCACGGCGAAGACCACCACGATGATCGCCACGGCCCCGGCGAAGGCGTACAGCATGCGGGGGTCCCGGAAGGTGAACATGCGGTTCAGCTCGGTGTAGTCGCCGAACCCGATGTTGGTGACGACGAAGCCGAGAGCCAGCCCGGTAATGATGTTGGCGACGAGCACCGCGCCCCTGGTACGCATCAGATCACCTTCCACAGCAGGAACGAAACGGCAACAGCGGTGCCGAAGAAGACGGCAGTTGCAACGAGGCTGACCGGACGCAACCGGCCGCAGCCGCTGAGTCCATGGCCGGAGCTGCAGCCCCCGGCCAAGCGAGTGCCGAAGCCGACGAGGATGCCTCCGACGAACAGCACGCCGATCATGACGTTCGAATCGGCGGTGACGAGCTGGCGGAAACCCTCGCCCATGTCAAAGCGGACCTCGAATCGGCCGGCGACGACGGCGGCCACCCATCCACCGACGAAGATCGACAGGAGCAGGGCGGCCTGGGTGACCAGAGGCGCCGAACGCACGGTCTGCGTCGTGCTCTGCTCGCGCGCCGCGGATCCGGCGTCCTGGCCGTACGGCTGCGCGTCACCTCGCATCACGTCCGGCGAGGTGGGCGCTTCGGAGCGGGACCCGAACTCCGCGGCGGTCGCCGCGGCGAACGCTTCCTCGAGGGCACGGTCGTCGGTGAACTGGGCCTCCTGCCGTTCGATGCGGCGTTCGGCACGCCAGTGCAAGACGCGATCCCACGCCGAGGACACCCCGAAGGACCGATCCGTGATCAGTGTGTAGTTGATGGTGACCAGGGCGAGCCCGATCGCACCCGCCCACCAGGGCCAGTAGTTGCTCATGCGGGGCCTCTCATCCACTCGGCGAGTCGGGTCCACCAGCGGCGTTTCGAGCCCTGCGCTCGCGTGGGCCGTGTTACCCGGTCCGAGGTTGATGGGGTTCTTGGGACTTGTGGGGCCCGCGAAGGGGCCGATGGGGACTGAGGGGACTGCGGCCGCGGTGGGGGTTGTGGAGGCTGCGGCCGCGGTGGGGGCTGTGAGCGCAATGGCGGCTGGCGAGGTCTGTCCAGGTCTGGTTTCGGCGCCGGTTCGAACCAGGCCACGGTCTCCGGCGACTCGGAGATGAGCGGTGCCGGCGGGGTCGGTTCGGCCGTGGCGGACCGCTCGGCGGCCTTCCTGATGTGCCCCACGTCAGCGCCGTTCGGGAGCAGTGAGATCGGAACGAGCTGGCCTCGGGACGCCAACTTGTACCGGGCGCAATCGCGCCACCTGTCATCGCTGTCGCAATAGGATTCGCGCCAGCCGCTCAAGCTTGCCCTTAACAGCGGGAAGAGGGGGCATGATTGGGCGTGGGAGCAGCCCATATCACTCCGATCTGACCTGCTCATACCGCCCGGCCGGGGGTAGGCGATATGGCGCGATCTTGTCGTTCTTGTATTTGCACAACCCGACCAGCGATCGCAGAGTGTAGCGGAATGCAACACACCGTAACGCGATCCCCCTCCGGGTTATTAATCCGGCGGATCCCCGAACTCGTTACTCCCGTTACACGCCCGACAAAAAGACGAATCTCAATCGGAAAAGCACGATGACCAGCGACTTTCCGGCCCACTCACGATTAAATAACAAAACATCGATGAATATAGTTACGGCACCGAGATGCGAGAGTTTCCAAACCGATGCCCGATCATGTGGAATTCGTCCTACTTCAAATCGCCCGGTTATGCCACCCGCCCGCGGCCGCATTCGGGGAGACGGAAGCCGGTGAAGTCATTGCCGTGACGTCCTGGCTCACCCGTCACACGTGCCCCTAACTGGTCAAATGTTGCACGTCGGACGAAGTCGCGGACTATTCGCCGGTCAGCTCGAATCTGCCGACCGACGTCAGCTGTCCGTCGTCCGCCCGGACTGATGCAGGCGCGATCACGTAGCGCAGCGAGGGAGTTCCCATCGGAGCGATGTTGCTCTTGATCAGTGACATCACGCAGGAGCCGCCCGCGGACTCGGGATCACGGGCAAACCCGATCGCCGACCGAACCACCTGGCCGAACTCCGCGGCCCCGGAGATCATCAACAGCGGATCTGCTCCAGCAGCCTTGCGGAAGTGCGCGACGCCGATGATGGCGAGGTCAAGCTCTTGGGCCAGCGCGGACAGCGGCTCAAGCAGCGAGCGCACGAATCCTTGCCACGTCAGATCTCCACCAGTCATCGCGGACAGCAAGGCATCGAGCACAATCACGCGGGTTCCAGTCTCCTCCACCGCGTCGCGCAGTGACCCCGTGCTGCAAAGGGCGGCAAGCAGGCACATTCTTGATCGTTGTAGGTGTCTTACTCTCTTCGCGTGACAGAGCCTCAGAATCCTTGGTCGCAGCAGCAGTCCCAGCCGGCGGGTTACCCAGAGTTTCCGCCACAGCAGCAGTTCGGCCGACCGAAAGCGCCCGGGACGGTGACGTTCGCGACCTTGATCGGCATCGTGATGCCGATCCTCTCGGCGGTGCTGACCGTTATCAGCTTCGTGGTCCTCGCGCTGCAAGTCATCAGACATCTCGATGCCTGGCAAGGCCCGCTCATCTTCAACGTGTTCAACACGTTGGGCACCCTCGCGCTTGCCGTGCTGTGGGTGGTCTTCGCGTTCCGGATGCGCGCTGGCCGGAACTGGGCCCGGACCACACTCGCGATCCTCGCCGGGATATGGCTGCTCTACGGCCTTTTCGGCATCACCCAGATGCTCATCGCCGTCGATTTCCAGCTGGGGGCTCTCATCAGCCAGCCGGGCGCGATCATGGCCAGCGTCGAGTTGTTGATGGTGCTGGTCGCGATGCCGCTGTTCCTCGTCCTGGTGTTCCTCAAACCCTCGAACCAGTACTTCAAAACCACAAGCAGTCGATGAGCTGCCACGTGGAAACCGTGGCCCCCGACTGTTGAGCGTCATTCATCGTGGGGACGTGTAGGTCGGTTGGCGCCGTTGACCGTGAGGATGATCGGTCGGGCTTCGGGAGTGTTCGTCTGCGACGACACCGTGGCCTGTCGGTGAGGTTGACATCCTTCCACCGCACCGCCGGTGCCTCACCTATGCGGACACCGGTCCCGAGAAGAAATCAAATAAGGTCCGGCATGTCCGACGAACACGAGGTTCTTCAAAGTCAGCCGGTAGGTGTTGTAAGTGGTAGCTGCACGGCGCTTCTTCACCTTGTCGAGCCAGCGATCGGCGACCTCTCGGAACGTGGAGTCGACGGTCAGCCGCGCCTTGGAATCGAGCAGCCCCTTGATTGCGGACTGTAGTCGCTTGATGGCCTTCCGCTCCGCGGGACCGCTGCGCTCGATCTGCCGGCTCTTGCCGTCGAACAGCCGGACCTGAGCCACAGCCCGCCAGTGGACGGTCTCCTCGTGGTACGTGCGGATCTTGCCGTGGCTGCCGATCTCAAGGGGTGGTCGAGCCATTGTCTGGACTCCTTGCTAGCCGAAAAGCATGGGTAAAGCATGGCTAGCCCTGAAATCGCCTCGCCAGGACACAAGATCAAAGCGTTCTGACCTGGGAATATGATATGTGCCCCCGGTCGGGTTCGAACCGACACTTGGACGATTTTAAGTCGTCTGCCTCTGCCAGTTGGGCTACGGGGGCGGTCAGCACTGCGCTCCGCGGCGCGTGCCGCACTGCCTACGACGCAGTGGCGCTTCGCTCGGTTCCCTCGAACCGCCGAACAACACCTCGGTGTTCCGGCTGCCGCTCGGTCACCAGCTCCCCCACCCGCTCTTCGAAGCCGAGAGCTCGGTGAAGCGGCTCCGCACCCAGTCGTGCACCGCGGTCGAGACGTCCGCGCAGTCGGCCCGGTGCTCGAACCAGCGCCAGTCGCAGTTGACGTTCACCTCGAGGAACACCCATTCGTCGCCGACTCCGAGTAAGTCGAAGCCGGCCACGTCCAGCCGCCATTGCCGGCACAGCGCCAGCAGCCGCTGGACCAGGTCCTCGGGCACCTCGACGCGTTCCACCACGACCGAATCCGGATCGACCCACAGCTGCGCCGGATCCAGCTTCTGCACCCGGAAGCCGATCGCCCGGTCGCCGACGACGAACACGCGCAGTTCGTGGTCCGCGTCGAGGTACTGCTGCACCAGCACCGGCGCCGGTTCGCGGGCCTCGCCGGTGCGCCGGATGTCCAGGGGTCGCGGGAAGAGGCCGCGCAGCGCGCCCGGCTCGGGTTCGAGCAGGTGGTGGCCGGCCGTCTTGACGATGCACCGGCCGCCGCCCGGCCGGCTCCGCCCGGGCATGGTGGTCACCGCGGTCCGCGGCACCCGCAGGCCAACCGACGACGCACCCTGCAGCTGCGTCAGCCGGTCGAGGTGTTCGGTGGAGCGCACCGAGTTCACCTGCTCCCAATCGCCCCGGCAGGCCAGCCAGTTCGCCACCGCGCTCCACTGCTCGCGGGCGTAGGCGCCGTGCACCGTGGTCGGATCGGCGGGGATCGCGGTGATGTCGAAGTGCCGCCGCCAGACCAGGACCGGCCGCAACAGCCAGCGCTGGAACTCGATCAGCGGCGTGTCGGTGTAGATGGTGAGGGCGAGGTCCAGGCAGCGGTCGGCGTCGATGCGCACCATGCGGATGTCGTGCTCGGCCAGCGCCAGCGACAGCTCGTTCATCTCCATGTCGGCGGCGCGCGCCAGCACCAGCACGCACGGCACCGGGTCGCCTGGCTCGTCGACGACGAGGTCCGCGCCGAACATCCGCTCCTGGAAGTCCAGCGGCGTGTCCGGCGAGCGGAAGAAGTAGTCCTGCCCCTGCAGCAGCATCGGGGTCGGGCGGAGGAACGGCTGGGCGGCCGCCCCGGACGAGTTCCCGAGGTCGGCGGGCCGCCCCTCGGCCGCGTCCATGCTCAGTCATCCTTCTTTCGGAAGACCTGAGATGCTTCCTGGTAGTCCACCGCGAAGTCCGCGAGCGGACCTTCCTCAACAGCGCCGCTCCGCAGGAGGGCGGCAAGCTCCTTCAGCGTCAAGGGATTCACCCCTTCCCCCGTATGACGCATCCTTTCAGGTGACGAACTCGCTATAGTCTTCGATTTCCCGCTACGGATTGTCAAGGTTAGCCGCCCTCCTGATAACCCGCACGGAGCACGGCGTTGGAAGAAGGCCGCGTGCCCATTGCGGCACGCGGCCCCGTTGCTGCGAGTGCCCAGTCGGACGGTCAGCTCGCGGCGGCCCGCTCGAAAGCGGCCCGCGGGTTCTGAATCTGGCCCATCGACACGACTTCGCGCTTGAACAGGAACGCCAGCGTCCAGTCGATGATGATGCGCAGCTTGCGGTTGAACGTGGGCATCCGGCTCACGTGGTACGAGCGGTGCATGAACCAGGCGATGAAGCCCTTGGCCTTGAAGCCGTAGACGTCGGCGACGCCCTTGTACAGCCCCATGCCGGCGACCGAGCCGGCGTAGGCGTGGCGGTACTCCTTGGTCGACTTGCCGCGCAGCGAAGCCAACAGGTTCTTGGCCAGCTGGTTGGCCTGCCGCACCGCGTGCTGCGCGGACGGCGCGCAGGTGGCGCCGGGGTTCTCCTCGGTCTTGGACAGGTCCGGGACCGCGGCGCAGTCACCGGCCGCCCACACCTCGGGCAGACCCTCGACCTGCAGGTGCGCGGTGGCCTTGACCCGGCCGCGCTCGTCCAGCGGCAGGTCGCTGTTCTTCAGCACCGGGTTCGCCTTCACACCCGCGTTCCACACCAGGGTGTCGGTGTCGAACTCCGTGCCGTCGGAGAGCACCGCGTGGCCGCCCTCGCAGGACTTCAGGAAGGTGTTCAGGTAGACCTTGATGCCGCGCTCTTCGAGCGCCTTGACGACGTAGACGCCCATCTTCTCGCTGACCTCGGGCATCACCCGGCCGGCGGCCTCGACGAGCGCCCAGGACATGTCGTCGGGCTTGAGGTTGTCGTAGTAGCGCGTGGCGTAGCGGGCCATGTCCTCCAGCTCCGCCAGCGCCTCGACGCCTGCGAAGCCGCCGCCGACGAAGGTGAACGTCAGCAGCCGGTTGCGCAGCTCGGGGTCGTCGGTGTTGGCCGCGGCGTCCATCTTGCCCAGCACGTGGTTGCGCAGGTAGGTGGCTTCGCCAACGGTCTTCAGCGAGATGCCCTCCTCGGCGAGGCCGGGGATCGGCAGCAGCCGCGAAACCGAACCGAGCGCCACGACCAGCACGTCGTAGGCGATGTCCTCGGAACCGGTCTGCGGGTTCTCGACCGTCACGACCTTCTCGTCGTGCTTGATCTCGGTGACAGCGGCGGTGACCACATGGCACCGCTTCAACACTCGTCGCAGTGGCGCTACCACGTGGCGGGGTTCTACCGAACCCGCGGCCGCTTCCGGAAGGAAGGGCTGGTAGGTCATGTGCGGCTGAGGATCGACGACCGTCACGGAGGCCTCCCGGCGCCCCAGCTTCTTCTGCAGCTGAAGTGCCGTGTACATGCCGACGTAACCGCCGCCGAGGATGAGAATCCGCGTGGGATCGGATTTACCAGCCATGTCTTCATGGTCGCACCACTGACCGTATTCGCGCTGCGCCGACCCCCCTTAATGTGACGCCAGTCGCGAGTGGCATCGATCACGATCAACGCGTTGTGCACGAACAAACGCGCTGCGTACGCGCCCTGTTTGGGCGGCGGCGGGTGACGTCAGAGTGACATCACCGAGGTGTCATGGAGGCTGGTTCAGGCCACCCTACCGAATCTTGAGCGCCGATGCCCACGTCCGCGAAAATTCTTCCGGGAAAGTCGACCCCGGGAGACCGGAACCGATCGCGGGCCCTACTGCTCGGGCCGGCGCCGTTCGTAACCGAAACTCGCGCGCGGTCGCGAGGGCGAGTTCCGCGCCGTCCAGCCGGGCGACCAAGTGCAACGCGAGATCGATCCGCGAAGCCATGCCGCCGATCATGCCGGACTCCAGCCACGGCCCGACAAGTTCACACGTGCACCACGATCACCCGCTCCTCCTTCTGACGCGCTGGTTCTTCAACGAGCTTGGTCAGCTCGTCGGGGTCGCTCGTCAGCAATACCACCGGCCGCGCGAGCTCCAGCGCGGTAGCGGCCACCACCGCGTCGATCGCGCAGCGATGACCCGACAATCCAGTCACACCAAGGAGTTCTCCGGCGGTGCGTGCGAGCTCGGGCGTCACGGGAGCGACCGCGACTCGGGACAGCACACGGTGCACCAAGGCATCGCGAGCGCAGCCGCGAAGCACCTCGGTCAACGTGATCGCACTGACCACAACCCTGGAACGACGAAGCCGCGCGGTCTCCAGGTATGCGCGGGCACGACCGTCCCCAGCTGCGAGCTTCGACAGGCCCTCGCTGTCAAGAACGAGTGCCCCACCTGCGGCTACTCCGCGCCCGGCCATGCCGCCCGAGCCTCCGCCAAGTACTCCTCCGGCACCGGCCCGTGCTCCGCCTCGAGCAGCTCGGCGAGCTCGGCCAAGAGATCCAGCTCGAGCTGCCTGGCCACCGCGTCGGTGACGTACTGGCTGAACGCTCCCCGACCCACCCGGTGCTGGACTGCATCGGTCAGATCTTCGGGCATGGACACGCTGACCTTGCGAGCTCGCCCGAGCGACCGCACAGTGCGCGCCGGGTCAACCTCTGGAGCGCCTTCGGACGCTCGCGAGTCGAGTTCGCGGTACTGGCTCAACAGCCAAGCCAACCGCTCGGTGAAGTCGGCATCTCTTCGGTGGAGCCCACCTGCAGACTCGTCCGGCAAAGCACTCATGACACGATGCTACCGCCGGTGGTAAACACAGGTCCACCTGCGACGATACTTCGATGAAGGTTTCACCCGTGCGAGTCATGCCGCGTGCTCCGGCAGACGGCTGGGGTGGTTTCTTCTGGCGGACGTGAAGGTTTTCCGGAAGCCGCCGGTCGCTGGTGCGAGCCCAGCAGGTTCAGCGCTGTGTCCCACTTCACGATCACGCCGCCACGCTACTCACACCGGCCTGCCCTTTCGCCCGCTGCGGCGAAACGCCCCCGGGAATCCGATCAGCGATCGGCCGGGTCCGCCAGGTCGAGCTGCATCAGGGTCGTGTCGATCCACTTTCCCTGTTTGCGGCCGACGTCGTGCAGCTTCCCGACGACGGCGAACCCGGCCTTGCGGTGCAGTGCCGCCGAAGCCGGGTCGCCGGAATCCGCGATCACGGCGATGACCTGGCGCGCGCCGGCCGCCGCCGCACGCCGCAGCAGTTCGCCGAGCAAGTGGCGGCCAATACCGCGCCCGACGTAGCCCGGATGCAGGTAGATGGTGTTCTCGACGGTGTGGCGGTAGGCGGGCTTGGGGCGCCAGGGAGATAGGTAGGCGTAGCCGACCAGATCGCCTTCCAGCGTTGCCACCAGGAACGGCCAGCCATCTCCCGCGGCCGCGCCGATCTTGCCCCGCCAGTCCTGCGCTGTCGGCGGCACTTCCTCGAACGTCGTCACCGTGGTCTCGACGTATCCCCGGAACACCTCGCTGATCGCTTCCGCGTCACCGGGTTCGGCGTCCCGGACCACCAATTTCGCAGTCATCCCGACATGCTGTCAGGAACAGGCCGACGGACCCCGACACGTAACAAGGTCTTCACAGAACTCGCCCGCTACGAAACCCCGCCAGCCCCTTCGCCCGCTCCAACACCGACCGCAGCATCTCCGGCGTGAGCTTCCCCGTAAAAGTGTTCTGCTGGCTGACGTGAACGTATTCACGGATTACGAGATCGCCTGAAGGCGTCTTCAGTCCGCTGTCGGCCGCCTGCGCTAGCTTCAACCATGAGGCAACCAAACCAACCAGATCCCCGGGCCCTTCTCGGAGAAATGGGCGATCCTCCCGCCACAACCAGGGATCCTCATAGCCTGCTCATGGGCTACCTCGACTGGTATCGCGACCGGCTCCTCCGCAAGGTTTCCGGGTTGTCGGACGCACAGATGAGAACCCCCGTGGAACCACTGGGTTGGTCACCGCTGCAACTCATCAAGCATTTGAGCATGGTTGAACGGCGCTGGCTCCGGTGGGGATTCGCAGCCGAGGACGTATTCCCCTACCTTCCCGGCGGCGACGAGTCGGGCTGGGAGGCAACATCGGATTCGTCGACTGCGGTCCTGACCGCCTACCGCGACGAAGTCGAACGTTCGCGGACCCTGGTGGCCAGGCGACTCTCGACGACCGGGCCGAGATCGGCGGCCGGTTCCACGATCCAGAGCAAGCCCTTCACTCGGGACAATCTTGTTTCGCCTTCTCCAGGCGTACGCACGTCACGCGGGGCAACTCGACGTAGCGCGTGAGCTCATCGACGGCACGACCGGCGAGTGAACGAGAGCGTGGCTGGCGGACGCAACCTCGGGTCGAGGACCCGCGAGCGAGGCCGTTTCCATACACGCTCGGTGGAGCATGTCGATGCTGGCTCCACCGCGCGAAGGCGTCGGCGCGAGTTCTCATGCCTTCTCCGCCGAGGAGGCCAGGACCTCAAGGTAGTGCGGGTTGTACATCAAGCCCAGGATGTTGCCCCAGGGGTCGATCACGGAAGCGGTGATGAAGCCCTCGCCACGGTCGCGCGGCGAGTCGTGCTCCTTCGCCCCCATGGCCACGAGCTTTCCAAGGACCGCGGGAACGTCGTCCACGTGCCAGAACACCACAGCGCCTGCCGGTCGACCGACCGTGTCCGGATCCGGGGTCATGGCGAGCTCGGAGCCGGCGTAGGAGCTGTTGATGATGCCGAACTCGTGCTGGTAGTCGCCGATGCGCCACTCCAGGTATCCCGGGGTGTCCATGTAGGGCGGGATCCCGAACAGCTCGGTGTACCAGTGCTTGGTCGCCTCGAAATCGGGGGAGTAGAAGGAGATGGTGGTGAGTCCTCGCAGCATTTCGGTTCCTCTCTCGCGGGTCGTGTGAACACCTTCGCACCTAAAGTGCTCATCAATTGAGCACTTTGTTTGCGAGCATGGAGTCATGCGCGCCGACCGTCTCGTGGCTGCCCTGCTGCTGCTCCAGGCCCGTGGCCGGGTAACCGCTGCTGAGCTGGCCGAGGAGCTGGAGATCTCCGTGGCCACGGCCCGCCGCGACCTGGAGGCGCTGTCCACCGCGGGCATCCCGGTGTACCCGCAGCCGGGGCGCGGCGGCGGATGGTCGCTCGTAGGTGGCGCCCGCACTGACCTCAGCGGGCTGAACGCGGCCGAGTCCCAGGCTCTCTTCGTCCTCCTCGGCCCGGCAAGCTCCGCCGCACCCGAGCTGACCTCCGCCCTGCGCAAGCTCATCCGCGCCCTGCCCGCCACGTTCCGCGCCGACGCCGAAGCCGCGGCCGCAGCCGTGGTGTCGGACTCGGCGCGCTGGGGCGAGCGTGACCGGGAGCTGCCCGAACTGGTCGAGATGCTCCAGACCGCCACGGTGCGCAGGTTCAAGGTACGGCTGACGTACACGGGCCGGGGTGGGCGCTCGACGGAGCGGCTCGTGGATCCGCTGGGGTTGGTCGACAAGGACGGGATCTGGTATCTGATCGCGGGCACCGAGTCCGGCCAGCGGACGTTCCGCGTCGACCGCGTCACCAATGCGGAGGTCACGGACCTGCCAGCTGAGCGACCCGACGACTTCAGCCTGTCGGCGGAGTGGGCGCGGGTCGTGGAGGAAGTCGAGCAGCGGCGCTCGCTCGTCTCGGCCGTGGTACTGATCGACGCCCGATTCTTCCCGGTGCTGCGCACGCACTTCGGGCGGCATTGCCAGGTCATCGGGCAGGATGACGACAGGCGCGTCCGGGCGCGGGTGGCCGCGCACCTGCCGCGGTCCATCGCCGAGCAGCTGGCCGGGTGGGGAGCCATGATCGAGGTGGTGGAACCGGAATCGGTCCGCGCCGAGCTCGCCAGGATCGGTCTGGAGCTGGCCGAACGTTACGCATCGGCTGGTGACGGTGCCCGGTGACCCAAGTCGAAACGTGCGGATTTACGGGATCTTCGCCAATGCCTTGGCGTGCTCCAGCACGCCGCGCAGCATCGCCGGGGTGAGCTTCCCCGTAAAAGTGTTCTGCTGGCTGACGTGGTAGCAGCCGAGGAGGTGGAGGGGTTCTCCTCCGTCCGTGGCCGGGAGTTCCGCGTGGGCTTCGTGGCCGAACTTCGGGCGGGGCTTCGGGACCTGCCAGGCCGCGTCCGCCAGCACCGGCAGCAGGGCCTGCCAGCCGAACGCGCCCAGCACCACGACCGCTCGCAGCGTCGGGCGCAGCAGGTCGAGCTCGCGCACCAGCCACGGGCGGCACGTGTCGCGCTCCGCCGGCGTCGGCTTGTTGGCGGGCGGGGCGCAGTGCACCGGCGCCGTGATTCTGGTGTGGTGCAACGTCAAACCGTCGTCGATGTGCCAGGCCTCGGGCTGGGACGCCAGGCCGACGTCGTAGAGCGCCTGGAAGAGCACGTCGCCGGAGCGGTCGCCGGTGAAGATCCGGCCCGTCCGGTTGCCGCCATGCGCCGCCGGCGCCAGCCCGACGATCGCGATCGCCGCGTCCGGCGGGCCGAATCCGGGCACCGGCCGGCCCCAGTACTCCTGGTCGCGGAACGCCGCGCGCTTGACCCGCGCGATCTCCTCCCGCCACTCGACCAGGCGCGGGCAGGCCGTGCAGCGGGTGACCAGCTCGTCGAGGCCTGCGAGGTCGGCGGCCTCCGGGGCCGCGGCGGCGGGGGCTTCGACCGGGTCGGAGATCAGCCGGGAGGTGGTGTCGGGCACCTCCCAAAAGTGGCAGAGAACCCGTTCGACGGCACGTAATGTGGGCTGCATGGCAGCCAGCGAGGACAAGGCCGACGAGGCGAAGAAGGAATCCACCACCCCGGCCGAGCCGGTCGACGATCTGGTCAGCACCCACCACACGATCTCCGTCGACGGCGCGGAACTGGCCTACACCGCGACGACGGGCCGCGTCGTGCTGCGTGAAGAGATCCACGCCGACGGCAAGTTCGAGGGCTACCAGCCGAAGGCCGAGGTCTTCCTGACCTCCTACGTGGCCGACGCCGAACCCGGCAGCCGCCCGGTGACGTTCGCGTTCAACGGCGGCCCGGGCTCCTCCAGCGTGTGGCTGCACCTCGGGCTGCTCGGCCCGCGGCGGGTCGTCTCCGGTGACGCCGGCGATCTCGCGCCGCCGCCGTACGGGCTGGCCGACAACCCGGAAACCCTGCTGCAGCACAGCGATCTGGTGTTCATCGACCCGGTGTCCACCGGGTATTCGCGGGCGGTCGAGGGCGGCACGCCGGGCGAGTTCCACGGCTACCAGAAGGACATCGAGTCGATCGCCGAGGTGATCCGGCTGTGGACCACCCGCAACGGCCGCTGGATGTCGCCGAAGTACCTCGCCGGTGAGTCCTACGGCACGCTGCGCGCGGCCGCGCTCGCCGAGCACCTCCAGTCGCGGCACGGCCTCTACCCGAACGGCCTGCTGCTGATCTCGTCGGTGCTGGACATGGGGACGATCCGGTTCACCGAGGGCAACGACCTGCCGTACTCGCTGTTCCTGCCGACGTACGCGGCGATCGCGCACTACCACGGCAAGCACGGCGATCGGCCGCTGCGCGAGGTGCTGGACGAGGCGGAGAAGTTCGCCGCCGAGGACTACCCGTGGGCGCTGGCGCGCGGCGCGCGGCTGAGCGCGTCCGAGCGCGAGGACATCGTCCGGCAGGTCGCCGCGTTGTCCGGGTTGTCCGAGGACTACGTGGACCGCGCGAACCTGCGCATCGAGCACATCCGGTTCTTCACCGAGCTGCTGCGCGACCGGCGGGAGACGGTCGGCCGGATGGACGGCCGGTTCACCGGCTGGGAGCGAGATGCCGCCGGGGAGCACTTCACCGACGACCCGAGCATCTCCGGCATCCGCGGCGCCTACTCGGCGGCGATCAACCACTACCTGCGCGAAGAGCTCGACTACGCCAGCGATCTGCCTTACGAGACGCTGTCCAGCCGGGTGCATCCCTGGTCGTACAAGGAGTTCGAGGGCGCGAGCGTGTCCGTTGTGGACAAGCTGGGCGCGGCGTTCCAGGCCAACCCGCACCTGCGGGTCCACGTCGGCTGCGGCTACACCGACGGCGCGACCCCGTACTTCGCTGCCGAGCACGTGCTGGCGCAGGTGCCGATCCCGGAGCGGCTGCGGGAGAACATCGACGTCCGCTACTACCCGGCGGGCCACATGATGTACGTCCACGAGGAGTCCCGGATCCAGCAGTCGGCGGACCTCGCGGAGTTCGTGAACACCCGCCTGTAGCGGATTCCCGGAACGAGCCGCGGCCCCCGCTCGGATCGGAGCGGGGGCCGCGGCTCGTCCGGAAGCTCAGCCGACGCGCTCGGCCAGTCGCGCCCGGAGCGGTTCGTAGTCGTGCTCGGGGAAGAGCTTCGGGAAGACGTCGAGCATGATCTCCATGAACTGACAGGTCACGTCGAACTCGTCGTCGCTCAGCGAGACGTCCGCGAACAGGAACTGCCAGCCGAAGGTTCCCTTCGTGATGCGCAGCGCTTCGAGGTATCCGGCGTAGTCGAGGTCCAGCCGGTGGTGGCCCTCGGTCGTCGTGTCGAACCACACCTCGGGATCGGCTGCGCACGCCGAGCCACGTGCGCTCGTACGCCGTCAGATCGGTCATCGTCGGCGCCCTTTCCCTTCCACGCCGCGCAGTTGGAGCGCCGACCGTTGATCAACTTCTCCGGCGCGCCGCGCTGACTGCCGGTTCCGGGAGACCGGATGCGAAGTGCGATCACCGGTCCTTGCGCGCCATCCGGAGGATCGCGCGGGCGCCCCCGTGCACGGCGGCCAGGGAGGCGGGCACCAGCGCCACGGCGCCCACCCAGGAGCGGAGATCGTTCCGCCGAACGCCGGCCCGGCCGAGTTCGCGCCAGGCCCACAGCGCGTACGGGATGACCACGGTCGGCGCGGTGGCGACGCCCGGGGTGTAGCCGCGATGCGCGGCGCTCAACGCCAGGTGCCCCACCCCGTGCACACCGAATCCGACCAGCGCGGACTGGAAGAACGGCGACCTGCCGCCGGTCTGGGCGCCGCGGGCCGACGCCGCGAGCATGATCAGCCCCATCAGCGAGATGGCCACCCTGGCATGCTCGGGCGATACCCCTTCTCGCAGCCAGACCGGCCCGGGCAGCGGTTTGCCGTTCTTCGCCGCGTAGGCCTGCGACCACGGCGACATCGTGAACCACTCCTCGACGTCGTTGACCAGCCAAGCCAGGAACAGCCCCCAGGACATCGTCTTGCGCACCGCCGCCTCCTCATTATCGTTACATGACGTATCGTAAATATAATGGGTCCATGACCGGTGAGCGCAAGGACGAATCGGGACGTGGCCGAGGCCGACCGCGGCGCGCCGAGGTGGACCGCGCCGTCCTGACCGCGGCGGCCGAGCTGCTGGCCGAGCGCGGATACGCCGAACTCACCATCGAGGCCGTCGCGGCGCGAGCCGGAGTGGGCCGGCCGACGGTGTACCGGCGATGGCCGACCAAGGACGATCTCGCGGTCCACGCGCTCGTCGACGCGGTGCAGCCGCTCGACGCGCCGGACACCGGGGACGCCCTGCGCGACCTCTGCGAACTGGCGGTCTCGTTCGTGACCCAGCTTTCCGAGTCCCCGCTCGGCCGCGTCGTGCTCGGCGTGCACGCCGAAAGCGGCCGTCGCGCGCAGCTCGCGGAGCCGCTGCGCGACCGCTACCTGAAGCCGCGCGACGCGGCGATCACCGAGGCGATCGAACGCGCCCGGCAGCAAGGGGCGCTCCACCCGGACCTCGCCGCGGAAACCATCCGCGACCTGCTGTTCGGGCCGCTGGTCTACCACTGGCTGATCACCGGTGAACCGCTGGACCGGGCCACCGCCGAGGCGCTGATCGCCGCCGCCCGCCGGGCGATCTCCCCCTGAACGGGGCACGCCGCAGCGGACCGAACCCACCAGAAGGCCCCGCACCGAACAGGAGCGGGGCCTTCTGGGTGGTCTTCGCGGGAGATCAGTGGTGGCCGACCACCTGGGCCTGGGCGTTGTCCTCCCAGTCCCCGACCTGGTTCTGGTTCGCGTTGTTGGTCTGGTTCGAGCCGGTGGTGGCGATCTGCTCCTTGCCGCCGATCTGGATCACGTTCGCGGGCGAAACGTTCGTGTTCGTCGGCTTGCTCACCTGGATCTCGTCCTGGTTCTGCACCTGCGTCGGCGAGCCGCCGTCCTTGACCAGCTGGGCCTGGGTGTTGCCGTCCCAGTCCCCGACCTGGTTCTGGTCGGCGTTGTTGGTCTGGTTCGAGCCGGTGATGGCGACCTGCTTGTGGCCGCCGATCTGGATCACGTTCGCGGGCGAAACGTTCGTGTTCGTCGGCTTGCTCACCTGGACTTCGTCCTGGTTCTGCTGCTGCGTGGGAGATCCGTCGTGGTGGCCGTCGGCCATCGCCACGGCCGTCGCTCCGAGCAGCAGCGGGAAGCTCACCGCGGCAACAGCCAGCACGCGCTTCGCAGTACGCATCAAGGCACTTCCTTCCATGAGAACCGGGACGTGCGGCGACGAGTTTCGCGCCGATCGATTCGGACGAGGCGAACCGGTTCAGCCCAATGCTCCTCCGACAGCCTCGCACCGAATACCGTATCGGCCGCCCCACAAAGGGAGACAACTCGAAATCCAACCACTCACCTCATGCGGTGATACCACTTTCAGGAAAACGCGGACACGAATCGGTGAACGCAACGAGGACGGTCATCCTCCCAGCTCAACAAGATATAGACAGCAGACCGAAGGCGCACTGCACCCTTTTTTTGCGACACGCGGAGCGCAAGGCTTGATCGACTCCTCGAGATCATTTCCGATGAGGCATTCGATCACGTCGAAATAGCACAAAGATGGATGCGAAAGCAATTTCAATTCGAGACTTCACCGAGCGAATTCGCCAATGATCGCAATCGCACGACCAGGCAACCGAGGCAGTCTTCCCGATTCGTCCGACCCGCCCCGGCGCCCCGCCACGACCTCCGCGTCGACCGAAGCAGTGATCATTCAATGTGTAGTATGTGTGCTACATGTTGGGCTACCACTGCTACGAGAGGCACTGGGGTTATGACAGTCGCGAATGAATCGGAGGCACCACCGCCGCCGGTGCGGTTACCGGATGAGGACACTGTGCTCGACGTCCGCGACCTGCGGATGCGCTACGGCACGACCGATGTCCTCAAGGGTGTCGACCTCACCGCGCGCCGCGGCGAGGTCGTCGCGCTGCTGGGGCCGAACGGGGCGGGCAAGACCACGACGATCGAGATCCTGGAGGGCTTCCGGATGCGCTCCGGCGGCGACGTCCAGGTCCTCGGCACCGACCCGGCGCACGGCGACGAGCGCTGGCGGGCTCGACTCGGCGTCGTGCTGCAGTCCTGGCGCGACCACAGCAAGTGGCGGGTCCGGGAGCTGCTGGCGCACCTGGGGACCTACTACGCGCCGTACTCCACGGACCTGATCACCCGCCCCTGGGACGTCGACGAACTCGTCGCGGCGGTCGGCCTGTCCGAGCACGCCGACAAGCGGGTCGGGCAGCTCTCCGGCGGCCAGCGCCGCCGGCTCGACGTGGCGATCGGCATCGTCGGGCGCCCGGAACTGCTGTTCCTGGACGAGCCCACGGTCGGCTTCGACCCGCAGGCCCGCCGCGAGTTCCACGACCTCGTGCACCGGCTCGCCGACGACGACAACACCGGCATCCTGCTCACCACGCACGACCTGGACGAGGCCGAGAAGCTGGCCGACCGCATCCTGATCCTGGCCGGCGGCCGGATCGTCGCCGACGGCTCCGCCGACGAGCTGTCCCGGCAGGTGGCCGCCGAGTCCGAGGTGAAGTGGGCCCGGAACGGCCAGCGCTTCGTGCACTCGGCCGCCGACGCCACCCGGTTCGTCCGGGACCTGTTCGCGCAGCACGGCGACGAGATCACCGACCTGGAGGTGCGCCGGGCCACCTTGGAGGACACCTACATGGCGATGGTGCGCGCCCACGAATCCGGGCGGGGTGACGCGGCCGCGCTGCCCTTTGCCGCGGAGAACAACGGTTCCGCGGAGAACAACGGTTCCGCGGAGAGCACCGGTGGCACCGAGGAGGCGAACCGATGAAGGCGACCGCCGCACGCGCCGGCCTGCAGCGCGGCTGGATCGAATTCCGCCAGACCGTGACCACCCCGCAGGACCTGTGGGGTTACCTGTTCCCCACCGTGATCCTGCTGGTCGTGATGTCGTTCCAGAACGGGTCCACTGTGGCCGGTTTCTCGCTGGGCGCGATGACGCTGCCCGGCGCGCTCGGCATGGGCATCGGGTTCTCCGGGCTGATCGTCATCGCCCAGCAGCTGACCGTCGAGCGCGAAGACGGCACCCTGCTGCGCGCCAAGGCAACTCCCGACGGGATGCTCGGCTACCTGATCGGCAAGATCACGCTGATCGGATGCATGTCGCTGGTCAGCCTGGTGATCCTGCTGGTGCCCGGCCTGGTGATGTTCGACGGCCTCGCCACCGGCGTCGACACCTGGCTGACGCTCGCGTGGGTGCTGGGGCTGGGGCTGGTCGCGACGATGCCGATCGGGGCGATCATCGGCTCGCTGTTCGCCAACCCGCGGAGCCTGGGCATGGTCATGGTGCCGATGATGGGGCTGGTCGCGATCTCCGGGATCTTCTACCCGATCACCGGGTACCCGGAGTGGCTGCAGTGGATCGCGCAGGCGTTCCCGATGTACTGGCTGGGGCTGGGCATGCGCTCGGCGCTGCTGCCGGACGGGATGGCGGCGGCCGAGATCGGCGAGTCCTGGCGGCACCTGGAGACTGTCGGGGTGCTCGGCCTGTGGGCCGTGATCGGGCTGGTGGTGGCTCCGGTGGTGTTGCGCCGGATGGCGCGGCGCGAGTCGGGGTCGAGTGTGGCCGCGCGCCGCGAGAAGGCCATGCAGCGCATTCGCTGACGTGGCGGAGGAGAACATGAGCGAGACGATCTACAACCGCATCGCGATGCTGCGGGCCGAGCGCGGGACAACCCGCCGGCAGCTCTCAGAAGCGCTCGGCGTGCACTACCAGACGATCGGCTACCTGGAGCGCGGCGAGTACAGCCCGAGCCTGCACCTGGCGCTGCGCATCGCCGAGCACTTCGAGGTGCCTGTCGAAGTGGTGTTCTCCATCCACCCCTTCCCCCGCATCGGCACCGGAGAACGCTCCGCCTGAGCGGCTCCGGCTCGTGAGTGGGGTGTGGGGGGGGTTTCGGGCTGAACACGGCAGAGATATTTAACTTGAGAGGAGGGGGGCGCCGCGGGGGTGGAGCCCGGTTGTGTA
>NZ_JBFAKG010000039.1:0-54678 GCF_040655595.1 Saccharopolyspora sp. NPDC050389 | reverse complement strand
CCTGCTGGAACGGTGCGACAGAGAAGACGCCTTGGTCCGGCTCAATGTGCTGCAGTCTGAGTCCGGTTCTTACCGGACTCAGCACTCACGACTTCTTCACGATCCGAGCAGGGCTCGCCCTCGGGTGTCCAGCCAGGTTTCGAAGGTCATCAGGCCCGGGTGGCGACGGCGCAAGGCCGGGATGTCCACCGACATGTCGAGCTCGTTCAGCGCCGTGTAGGCGCGGTACAGATCGGGGTTCTGCTCGCGAAGCGGCTCCAGCGGCAGCTCGACGTGGCGGAGCCGCCGCCCGGTCGCGCGGGACAGCGCGGCGGCGATCTCCGGCGGCGTCAGCGAATCCCCGGCGAGCTCCACCGCCTGGCCGATGTAGTCGCCCGGATTCTCGAAGGCCAGCACGGCGAGCGTGCCGATGTCGTCGAGCGCGATCAGCGGCTGCGACACGTCGGCCCGGATCGCGCTCACCAGCTCGTCACTCGTGGCGGCCTGGCCCGGCATCATCGCCACGTAGTTCTCCATGAACGACACCGGCCGCAGCATCGTGGCCGGGATGCCCAGCGCGCGGATGTGCTCCTCGATCTCCCACTTGTTCTCCAGCGTGACGATGCCGGTGCGCAGCTCCACGTTGACCGCCGAGGCGTAGACGAGGTGCTGCACGCCGGCGGCTTTAGCGGCGTCCGCCACGTTCTTGCCCCAGCGGCGTTCTTCCTCGTGGCTGACTTCTGGGGACAGCTCGGGCGTTATGAAGGTCGGCTGGACGCTGAAAACGCCGTGCACGCCCCGCATCGCGGCATCGAGCGCCGCCCGGTCGCCCATGTCGCCTTGGACCAGCTCCGCCCCGGCCTCGGCCAGCCGCCGCGCGGCGGCGCCGGTGGTGTTGCGGGTGAGTGCTCGAACCCGCCAACCCCCGGCGAGCAGCCGGGTTGCCGTGGCGCCGCCCTGCTGCCCGGTCGCTCCGACGACGAGCACGACTTTCTCTGGTGTGGACACTTCATCCTCCGCATCGACGGGCGCAACCGGAACGTGCGCCCCGCTTTTGCAATATACGGAACGACCGCCCCGGTTGTCCACGGAAGCGGTAAGCTCGGCCCGTGACGACCGAGAACGCCCCCGGAAAGCGGCTGCGCGCGGACGCCCAGCGCAACCGCGAGCGGGTCCTCGCCGCGGCCCAGGAGTTGTTCGCCGCCGAAGGCCTGGCCGTCCCGCTGGACGACATCGCCCGCCGCGCAGGCGTCGGCCCCGGCACCGTCTACCGCCACTTCCCCACCAAGGAAGCGCTTTTCGAGGCCGTCGTGGCCGAGCGGATCCGGGCGATGATCGAGGAGGCCCGCGACCAGGCGAAGGCCGACGACGCCGGCCAGGCGTTCTTCGACTACTTCCAGCGCGTGATCGAGTACGCCGCGCTGAACAAGGACATCTGCGACGCACTGGAATCGACCGGGCAGCAACCGAAAGCGGCCTGCCTGGAAAGCGACTTCGACGACGCCCTCGGCATCCTGCTGGAGCGCGCGCAGCAAGCGGGCGCGGTGCGCGCCGACCTAACGACGGCCGAGGCGCGATCGCTGATCGTGGGAGGCCTGAACATGCACCGCCGCGCGGTCGCGGAACAACGCCCGGCCAGCGAGCTGGCGGTCCTCTACGCGGGACTCCGCCCGCTCGGCTGATCCCCGGGCCCGTGAGTGCTTTGGAGCGCCCCGGCAGCCCAAACCACTCACGAGCCCGGAACCAGGCGACCGAATAGGAGAAGGGCACCTCCGAGCAAACCGCTCGAAGGTGCCCTCCAACTCGAAAATCGCCCGTCAGGACACCACGTGCGGACGTTCCTCCGCGAAGTGGCAGGCCGACGGGTGGCTGCCCAGGCGGACCTCCAGCTCCGGGACCTGCTCCGCGCAGATGTCCTGCGCCTTCCAGCAGCGGGTGCGGAAGCGGCAGCCCGAGGGCGGGTTCGCCGGGCTCGGCACGTCGCCGGTCAGGCGGATCACCTCGCGCTTGCCGCGCAGCGTCGGGTCCGGGACCGGCACCGACGACAGCAGCGCCTGCGTGTACGGGTGCTGCGGGTGCTCGTAGATCTGCTCGTCCGAGCCGATCTCCACGACCTTGCCCAGGTACATCACCGCCACGCGGTCCGACAGGTGGCGGACCACGCCGAGGTCGTGGGCGATGAACACGTACGACAGCCCGAACTCGTGCTGCAGGTCGCCGAGCAGGTTCATCACCTGCGCCTGGATCGACACGTCCAGCGCCGACACCGGCTCGTCGCAGATGATCACCTTCGGCTTCAGCGCCAGCGCCCGCGCGATGCCGATGCGCTGCCGCTGGCCGCCGGAGAACTGGTGCGGGTAGCGCTGGATGTGCTCCGGGTTGAGCCCGACCACCTCCAGCAGCTCCTGCACCTTCCGCCGCCGCTCGCCCTTCGGCGCCACCTCGGGGTGGATCTCGAACGGCTCTCCGATGATGTCGCCGACGGTGCGCCGCGGGTTCAGCGAGGTGTACGGGTCCTGCAGCACGATCTGCAGGTCGCGGCGCAGCTTGCGGAGCTCGGAACCGCGCATCTTGAACATGTCGCGGCCCTCGAACAGGGCACTGCCGCTGGTCGGCTTCTCCAGCCGCATCAGCACCTGCGCCAGGGTCGACTTGCCGCAGCCGGACTCACCCACCACGCCGAGGGTCTCGCCCTTGTTCAGGTCGAACGACACGCCGTCGACGGCCCGCACGTGGCCGATGGTGCGCTTGAGCAGCACACCCTGGGTGACCGGGAAGTGCTTGACCAGGTCCCGCACCTGGAGGATCGGCTCAGCCACGGGTAATCAACTCCTCGGCGAAGTGGCAGGCGCTGGCCCGCCCGAGGCCCAGCTGGTGGTAGGTCGGGACCTCCTGGCTGCAGCGTTCCACGGCGCGCGCGCAGCGCGGGTGGAACGGGCAGCCCGAGGGCACCGCGAGCAGGTTCGGCGGCAGCCCCTTGATGGTCTCCAACTCCTGCCCCTTGAGGTCCAGGCGCGGGATCGACCGCATCAGGCCCTCGGTGTAGGGGTGGCCCGGCTGCCGGTAGAGCGAGTAGGCGTCCGCGCTCTCCACGATCCGGCCCGCGTACATCACCACGATCCGGTCCGCGACCTCGGCGACCACACCGAGGTCGTGGGTGATCAGGATGAGGCCCATGCCGCGGTCCCGGCGCAGCTCGTCGAGCAGGTCCATGATCTGGGCCTGCACCGTGACGTCCAGCGCCGTGGTCGGCTCGTCGGCGATGAGCAGGTCCGGGTCCAGCGCCAGCGACATCGCGATCATCGCGCGCTGCCGCATGCCTCCGGAGAACTGGTGCGGGTACTCCTTCACGCGCTGCTTCGCGTTCGGGATCTTCACCTGGTCCAGCAGCTCGACGGCCTTGGCCATGGCGTCCTTGCGGGACATGCCGCGGCGGGTCCGCAGCTGCTCGGAGATCTGGAACCCGACGGTGTAGACCGGGTTCAGCGCGGACAGCGCGTCCTGGAAGATCATCGCCATCGACTCGCCGCGCAGCTCCCGCCGGCGGCGGTCCGACGCGGCGAGCAGGTCCTCGCCCTGGTACTTGATCGAGCCGCCGGTGATCGCGCCCGGCGGGATGTCCAGGATGCCCATGATGGTCTGCGCGGTGACGCTCTTGCCGGAGCCGGATTCGCCCAGCACGGCAAGGGTTTCACCGGCGTCGACGTGGTAGCTGACGCCGTTGAGGACCTTGGCCACGCCGTCCCGGGTGCGGAACTCCACGTGCAGGTCCTCGACCTCCAGCAGCCGCTCCGCCGGGGCCTTGTTGTCCACAGTAGACAAAGCGGTTTCTCCTACTTCTGCTTCGGGTCGAGCGCGTCGCGCACGGCGTCACCGAGCATCACGAACGCCAGCACCGTGATCACCAGGAACCCGGCCGGGAAGAACAGCAGGTGCGGCGCAGCCTGGATGTAGTTCCGCGACTCGGCGATCATCACGCCCCACGACACGACCGGGTCGCGCAACCCGATGCCCAGGAACGACAGCGTCGCCTCGGCACCGATGAAGCCGCCCAGCGCGATCGTCGAGTACACCAGGACCGGGGCGAGGCAGTTCGGCAGCATGTGCCGCAGGATGATCCGCGGCGCGCTGGCGCCGAGCGCCCGCGCCGCCTTCACGTAGTCCTGCTGCTTCGCCGAGATCGCCGCCGACCGCATGATGCGCATCGAGATCGGCCAGGACAGCACCGCGATGGTCAGCACCACCTGGGCGACGATCCGCGTGGCGCTGGGAATGGTCACCTCGGCGTTGAAGGTGGTCAGGATGACGATCGCGCCCAGCACGAACGGCAGGCCCAGGAAGATCTCGGAGAACCGGGACAGCAGGTTGTCCACCCAGCCGCCGAAGTAGCCGGCGACGATGCCGACGCCGCCGCCGAGCACCACGGTCAGCAGCGTGGCCAGCAGGCCCACCGCGATCGACGCGCGGGTGCCGTGAACGGCCCGGGCGAAGATGTCCCGGCCGAGGTTGTCGTAGCCGAACCAGGCCTCCGCGGACGGGGTCTGCCGCACCTTGGAGAGGTCCTGGAAGGCCGGGTCGGCCGAGGTGAACACGCTCGGGAACGCGGCGATGAACAGCAGCACCAGGATGATCAGCGACGCCGCGATGAACAGCGGGCGACGCCGCAGGTCCAGCCACGCGTCGCCCCAGAGGCCGCGGGGCTTCTCGTTCTTGTTGCGCAAAGCCTTGGCCGTGTTCTCGGCAGCGTTCCCGCCCGCCGTGGACGCGGTCGCCAGACCGGAGGTGCCAGCACTTGGGTCAGTCATATCGGATCCTCGGGTCGAGAACCGCGTAGAGGATGTCCACGATCAGGTTCATCAGCAGGTAAACCAGCACCAGCAGGGTGACGATCCCGGTCACCGTGGCGCCTTCCTTGGTCAGGATCGACTTGAAGACCAGGCCGCCGATACCGCGGATGTTGAACACGCCCTCGGTGACGATCGCGCCACCCATCAGCGTGCCGAGGTCGGTCCCCAGGAAGGTGATCACCGGGATCAGCGAGTTCCGCAGCAGGTGCACGCCGACCACGCGCTTGGGCTCCAGGCCCTTGGCGACCGCGGTCCGGACGAAGTCCGCGTGGCGGTTCTCCATCATGCTGGTCCTGGTCAGCCGGGCCACGTAGGCCATGGACAACGAGCCGAGCACGAAGCCGGGCACGATCAGCTCGCCGATGGACGGGTTCGAACTGACCGTGGGCTTGATGATGCCGAGTTCGCTGCCCAGGGTGATCTGCAGCACGAAACCGGTGACGAACACCGGCAGCGAGATCAGGAACAGGGTGGACACCAGGACCAGGTTGTCCAGGAATCCGCGGCCGCGCAGGCCGGTCAGGATGCCGGCCGCCAGGCCGATGACACCCTCGATGATCAGCGCGACGACGGCGAGCTTGATGGTGGTCGGGTAGGCGTTCTGGATCAGCGTGCTGATCTCCACGCCCGCGTAGGTCTCCCCGAAGTCACCGGTGAGGAGCTTCCCCAGGTACTTGAAGTATTGAACGACCAGCGGATCGTCCAGGTTGTACTTCGCGTGCATCTCGGCGATGTAGGCGGGCGGACAACCGCGGTCGCCGCACTTTCCCGCGAACGGGTCACCCGGAATCGCCCAGACGAGCAAGTAGATGATCAGAGTTGTCCCGATGAACACCGGGATCAGTTGCAGCAGCCGCCGCAACACGTAGCGACCCATTCGGGCCTCCTAATCACAGCCAATGCAGGGCCCGGCCCACCGGATCACGGTGGGCCGGGCTCTGGCTCAGTTCGTCACTGCTTCAGGCGCACCGTGGTCAGGTCAAGTTCACGGTAAGCCTTGACCTCACCTTCAGCGATCCGCTCCGAGAAGCCGTACTGCACCGGCTGCGACCACAGCGGGACCAGCGGCAGGTCGTCGGCCAGCAGCTTCTCCGCATCGGCGTAGGCGGCAGTGGCAGCCTCGATGGACGGAGCCGCGTTCGCCCTGTCGAGCGCCGCGTTGAACGCCGGGTTGTCGTACTTGTAGTCGTTCGACGACGCGTCCGTGCGGTACAGCTGGGTCAGGAAGGTCTCGATGTTCGGGTAGTCGGCCTTCCAGCCGGTCCGGAACAGGCCGGTGAACTTGAACGCGTTGGCCTTCTGCCGGAACTCGCCGAACGTCGGGACCGGGACGAACTGGGTCTCGATGCCGAGGTTCTGGTGGATGCTCGCGGCCACGGCCTGCGCCCACTCGTTGTGGCCGCCGTCGCCGTTGGTCTCGATGGTCAGCACGCCCTGGAACCCGCCGGCCTGCTGCAGGTACTGCTTGGCCTTCTCCGGGTTGAACTCGCAGGCCTCGCCGCACTGGTTCGGGCGGTAGCCCTCGACGGCCGGGGTGGCGAAGCCGTCCATCGGGTCACGACCACCGGCGAACACCTGCTGGGTGATCGTCTTGCGGTCGATCGACATCGAGATCGCCTTGCGAACCAAGGGGTTCTTGAACTTCGGGTCGTAGATCGGGAAGCCCATGGTCTGGGTCAGCAGACCCGGCTTCTGCTTCGCGCGCTCGCCGAGGTCCTGCTTCCACTTGTCGCCGACCAGCGCGGAGACCGGGATGGCCCGCAGGAAGTCCAGGTTGCCCGAGGCCAGGTCCTGGTAGGCGCCGTCGAGCTGCTCGTAGACCTTGAACTTGGCGCCCTTGATGGTCGGCTTGTCCGTGCCCACGTAGTTCTCGTACGCGGCGAGGTTGAGCTCCTGGTTCGGAATGCGGGACTCGAACTTGAACGGCCCGTTGCCGATCGGGTGAGCCTCGAAGGCCTTCGGGTCCTTGAAGAAGGAGTCCGGCAGCGGCATGTAAGAGGAGTAGCCCAGCACGACCGGGAAGATCGTGAACGGCTGCTTCAGCTTGACCGTGAAGGTGTTGTCGTCGACGACCTTGAGGCCGGACAGCTCCTTGGCCGCAGGCGCCGGGGCCTGCTGCGGGCCGTCCTCGCCGTCCGGGTCCTCGGACTGCATCTGGTCGTAGCCGTCGATCTGCTCGAAGAAGCTCGCGCCCTGGAGGCCGTTCGGACCGTATGCGTTGTAGTTCCAGGCGTCCACGAAGTTCTTGGCCTTGACCGGGGTTCCGTCGTGGAACGTCCAGCCCGGCTTCAGCTTGATCGTGTAGTTCTGGTGGTCGGTGGACTCAATCGACTCCGCGACCGCGTTCTCCACCTTCAGATCACTGGCCCGGTAGTTGACCAGGCCGGTGAACATGGCGTTGACGATGAAGCCACCGTTCTCTTCGGTGGTGTTCGCCGGGACCAGAGGATTCTCCGGCTCACCCCAGTCGAGGGTGATGATGCCGTCCTCTCCGGAGCCGCTGCCGCCACCACCGCAGCCGGTGGCGAGCATCGCCACCGCCAGCGGGGCGGCGACCAATGCGGCCAAACGTCCCTTTCGCATGTAGGTCCTCCCGCTTCCACGCGTGCCCCAGCAGTGATTTCCGGGGTCATCACGCGCGGCGGATCATTCACCGCCGCGTCAGACGAGCGTAAACATAAGTGAGAACCCGTTCACGGCAATGCCCTGTCACAAAGCCGTCACTTTCTGAATCGGTCCAGACGATTCTCCACCCAAAAGATGGAATCATGCGTCCACATTCTGGGAACTAGCTGATAGACAGGGCAATACCATCGAGAATGTCATGCTCACTGACAGTCATGGCAGAAATGCCCGCGCGCTCCGCCAATTCTTCCGCTAGCACCTTCACGACCAGCGCACCTCCGCCGATCACATCGACGCGGCCCGGATGCATGGCACCGATCGCGGCGCGTTCGTCGTGCGACATCCCGAGCAGGCCCTCGGTGATTTGTTCGACTCTTTTCTGGGAAACATGGGAAAGATGAATTGCCACCGGATCGTATTCGGGCAGTTCCTGCGCGATGGCGGACAAAGTGGTGACCGTGCCGGCCACCCCGACCCAGGTGCGCGCCCCCGAGCAGTCCACCGCGGCGAACGCGTCGTCGAGGATCTGCCGGGTCACCTTCTCGGCCTCCCGCACCTCCTCGTCGGTGGGCGGATCGCTGTGCAGGCAGCGCTCGGTCAGCCGCACGCAACCGACGTCGGCGGAATGCGCCGCGGTGATGTCCGCGCGCACGCCGTCCCAGGTGCCCACGACCAGCTCGGTGGAGCCGCCGCCGATGTCGGTGACCACGAACGGCCCGTCGGCCGGGTCGAGATCGCCGACCGCGCCGGTGAACGACAGCCGCGCCTCCTCGTCACCGGTGATCACCTCGGCGTCCACGCCGAGCGTTTCCCGCACCATGGCGAAGAAATCCTCGCGGTTGGACGCGTCCCGGGTGGCCGAGGTGGCGACCATGCGGATCCGCTCGACGCCCTTGCGAACGGCGATCGCGGCGTAGTCGACCAGCGCCGCCCGGGTGCGCTCCAGCGCCTCGTCGGCGAGCCGCCCGGTGGCGTCCACGCCCTGCCCGAGCCGGACGATCTTCATCGCGCGGTAGATGTCGCGCAGGTCGCGCCGACCGTCGTCGTGCACGGTCACATCGGCCACCAGCAGGCGGATCGAATTGGTCCCGCAGTCGATAGCCGCAACCCGTGACATCTGCGTCCTCCTCGCTCGCCGGGGCCGCCCATCGCGCACCCACCGCTAACGCTACCGGCCACCACGAACCGCCCGGCCCACCCCGACACGCACCTCCCAAGCGCCGTTCCGCAACAACGGGGCCGTGAGTCTTTTGGGTTGCTATAGCAGCCCAAAAGACTCACGGCCCCGTTGCTACGGGTCGCTACTGAGCAGGAGCGACGAAGCCGTCCGGGACGACGCAGGGCTTGAGCAGGCCCGCCGTTCCCTGATCGACGTAGACGGTCTGGCCAGGCACCGCTGCGTGCGGATCGCTCGCGCCGGGGCCGAGGACGGTGCCCGGCGAAGCTTCGCCGGTGGCGAACTCCCCGTTGGCGAGAACCGCCGGATCGCAAGCCTTCGGCGCCTCGTCCGGCGTCGACGGCGGCGGGCTCGTCGATTCCGGCGGCGGAGCCCCGGGCTGATCCGCCGCAGGCGGCGGATCCTGCGGTGTGCCGGGCGGCGTAGCCGGGTCGGCCGCAGGCGGTGGGCCAGGTTGCGCCGGAGGCGGCGAGCCGGGCTGAGTCGAGTCCGGCGCCGGGCCCGGTTGAGTCGCACCCGGCGGCGGCCCGGGCTGCGTTGAGTTCGGCGGCGGCCCGGGCTGCGTTGAGTTCGGCGGTGCCGGCTGAGGCGCAGGCGGGACACCCGGCTGCGCTGAGCTCGGCGGTGCCGGTTGAAGCGCGGGCGGGGAGCCCGGCTGCATTGAGCTCGGCGGCGCCGGTTGAAGCGCCGGCGGGACGCCCGGCTGCGCTGAGCTCGGCGAGTTCGGTGGGGTCGCGGCCGGTGGGTCGATGTCCGGTGGGGACGGCTGCGGGATCTCCGGCGGCGTGACGCTGATCTGCGGCTCCGCAGGGCGGGATTCCGGCGCGGGCGGCAGCGGGCCGGTCGGCGCGGGCGCGGCAGGAGGCGCAGAGGCCGGAGCCGGGGCTTGGGCCGGCGGCGCGGCCGGTCCCATCGCCAGCACCGGCGGGCCGTCCGGCAGGCGCTCGCCGTCGAGCACGTCGCCGACCTCCGGTGCGAGCTCCGACGGCGTCGGCGTCACGCCCTTCTCGTACGCCGACGCCCAGATCAGCACCGTCCGCACGTAGCTGTCGGAGTGGTTGTAGCGGAACACCGCCGCCGCGAGGCCCTGCGCGTTGCGCAGGTCGCCACCACCGCTGCAGAGGTAGCGCGCCGCCGCGAGGCTCGCGTCGTGGATGTTGTGCGGGCTGGCGACGCCGTCATCGTTGCCGTCGACGGCGAACTTGTTCCAGGTCGACGGGATGAACTGCATCGGCCCGACCGCCCGGTCCCACACCGGGTCGCCGTCGTAGCGGCCCGCGTCGGTGTCCGGGATCGCCGCGATGCCCGGCCCGCCGGACAGCCGCGGGCCGAGGACGGCCCGGACCGTCGTGCCGAGCACGTCGACGCTGCCGGAACGGGCGTGGCCGGACTCGATCCGGCCGATCGACGCGAGCACGGACCAGTGCAGGCCGCAGCCGCGATCCGCCTGGCCCGCGGCCTTGACGTACGCGGCCAGCATCGCCGCCGGGATGCCCAGCGGCCCGGTAGGCAGTTCCACCTGCGGTTCCGCCCCGGTGGCGAGCTGCTGCGGATCGGCCGCTCGCTCCAGCACGTCGGGGCTGAGCAGCGGTGCCTGCGGGAGGTTCCCGCTGACGCCCAGTTCGCGCGGGTCCGGATCGACCGGCTGCCGCGGCTCGGCCAGGAACGAACTCGACGCTCCCATCAACGTGGTCGGCACCAGCAGCACCGGAGCCATGGCCGTCAGCGCGACCCACCTCCGCGCCCTGCGTCGGGCCGCGGCACCGAGCCGCGGCACCGTTTTCCATTCGTGCTTGCCGTGGCGCTTGCTGCGAGCCGTCACTAGCTCCATCCCCAGACCGACCATCACCGGAAAAACCGAGACGGGTCCCTGGATACACCACCGATTCGAGGAACGCCGGATGGCGGGCGGGCACATCACCCGTACGACTGGCGGCGGCCCCGGCCAACCGGCCCCATTGCTCCGTGCGGGCGGCGTGATCACCCGAACCTGTGCGTTCCGGACGGGGTTTGCGCCTACTCTCCGAACATGACGCTCATCGACGAGCCTCCCGCGTTCACCACCCACCGGGTGGCCAACCAGCCGCCACCGCTGGCCGGGTTCGATCCGCTCGCCTGCGATCCCGCCCTGGGCGCCGCGCTCACCCGCTACGCCGTCGGCGATCTCACCGCGCTCGCGCTGGAGGCGGGCTCCGCCGAGGCCCGCGAGCACGGCCGGCTCGCCAACGAGCACCCGCCGGAGCTGCGCACCCACGACCGCTATGGCAACCGGGTCGACGAGGTCGACTTCCACCCGTCCTGGCACTGGCTGATGTCGCGCGCGATCGATCACGGCCTGCACGCGGCGCCGTGGTCGCTGGGGCCGGGCGCGCACCTGCGCCGCGCGGCGGGCTTCTACCTCTGGTCGCAGGTCGAGGCTGGGCACGGCTGCCCGATCTCCATGACGTACTCCGCTGTGCCCGCGCTGCGGTACGCGCCGGCGTTGGCTGGCCAGTACGAGCCGAAGCTGGCGGCTTCCGCCTACGAGTTCGGGCTGCGCCCGCCGCTGGAGAAGCCGGCGTTGCTGGCGGGCATGTCGATGACCGAGAAGCAGGGCGGCTCGGACGTGCGGGCCAACACCACCACCGCCGAGCCGCTCGCCGACGGCACCTACCGGATCGTCGGGCACAAGTGGTTCACCTCGGCGCCGATGAACGACCTGTTCCTGATCTTGGCGCAGGCGCCCGGCGGGCTGAGCTGCTTCCTGGTACCGCGGGTGCTGCCGGACGGCAGCCGCAACGAGATCCGGCTGCAACGGCTGAAGGACAAGCTGGGCAACAAGTCCAACGCATCGGCCGAGATCGAGTACGCGGGCGCGCTGGGCCACCTGATCGGCGAGGAAGGCCGCGGGGTTCGCTGCATCATCGAGATGGTGTCGATGACCAGGCTCGACTGCGTGCTCGGCTCGGCGGCGAACGTCCGGATCGCGCTGTCGGAGGCGGCCCACCACGTGCAGCACCGCAGCGCGTTCGGCCACCGGCTCGCGGACCTGCCGCTGATGCAGAACGTGGTGGCGGACCTGGCGCTGGAATCGGAAGCGGCGACGACGCTGGCGATGCGCCTGGCGGCGGCGGTCGAGCAGGGCGAGAACGACCTGCTGCGCCTGGCGCTACCGGCGGCGAAGTACTACGTCTGCAAGCGAGCCCCGGCGGTGGTGGCGGAAGCGCTGGAATGCCTGGGCGGCAACGGATACGTCGAGGAATCCGGCATGCCGAGGCTGTACCGGGAAGCGCCGCTGAGCTCGATCTGGGAAGGATCGGGCAACGTGACCGCACTGGATCTGCTGCGCGCACTGGAAAAGCAACCGTCCACACTGGACTCCGTCCACGCGGAGCTCGACGCCGCCTCCGGCGGCCACGCCGACTACGACGCGGCGCTGCGCAGGCTCCGCGGCGAGCTCGCCGCGCCGGCGCCCGAACGGGCGCGCGGCCTCGCGGAGCTCCTGTCGCTGACGCTCCAGGCGTCGCTGCTCCTGCGCTACGCGCCGACGCACGTCGCGGAGGCGTTCGCCGCGACGCGGCTCGCCGCTTCCGGCCGCACCTTCGGTGCGACGCCGATCCCGGGCGCCCGCGCCCTCCTCGACCGGATCGCTCCGACGCGGTGATCCGGCATAGGTCGGTTCCGGGAGAGCTCCGGCGCATGCCGAAAACTCCCGATTTCAGCCAAAGTCGGGAATCCCCACCGCAGCCCGCAAGGCCGCGGTGGGGATTCCTGATTTCAGGCGAAATCTGAGACCGTTCCGCCCGGTTCACGGGTGCCCGATTTCAGGCAAGATCGGAAACGACACTGCGCTTCCGCTCCGGGCCGGCTCAGCGGTTGAGCAGGTAGCGGTGTTCCGGCCAGCGTTCGGCGATCAGGTCGACCGCCTCGTCTCCGAACGGGTTCACCCCCGGCCCCTTGGCCAGGGCGTGGGCGATGTGCACGTGGAGGCACTTGACCCGGTCCGGCATGCCGCCCGCGCTGACCTCGGTGCCCAGCGATTCGAGCGCGTTCCGCTCCGCGAGGTAGGACTCGTGCGCCCGGCGGTAGTGCTCCGCCAGGTCCGGGTCGGTGGTGAGCCGGTCGGCCATTTCCCGCATCAGGCCTTCGGCCTCGAAGGTCGAGGCGTGCGCCACCAGTTGCGGCGCGGTCAGGTAGTACAGCGTCGGGAACGGGGTGCCGTCCTCCAGCCTCGGCCAGGTCTGCACCACCGTGGGATCTCCGGCCGTGTCCCGCGCCGCGATCGCGTGCAGCCCGCGCGGCGGCCGACCGAGCTGCCGCCGGATGCACTCCCGATCCGCATCGCTGATCGCCGGCACGCCCGAGTTCACCGTCAAGATCCCTTTCCCATCACCGAATTCCAGAGTTCTTCGTACCACGGCAAGCTGTCGTCGGCGGACGTGACCGGGGGCGGCGGTGTCGGCTCGGCCGGCACCTCCACGATGTACGGCGTCTCGCCCGGCCGGACGTAGCCCAGCCGGGCCCGCGCTTCCGCTTCCAGCTGCGCCGGGTCGGAGAGCTCCTGCTTGCGCTGCTCCAGCTCCTGGACCTGCCGGGACAGCTCGATCTGCTGCTGTTCCTGCGCGGTCAGCTCGGCGCGTTGGCTCAGGTAGGTGCGCAACGGCACCGACACGCTCAGCGCCATCACGCAGACCAGCATCGCCAGGCCCGCAGCCCGCCTGGTCGAGGAGAGCTTGAACGCTCCACCGGTGCTGGACTTCGGGCGGGACCGGGTCGGTGTCGGCCGTCCCGGTCGCCGGCCCGAGGTCTTGGCCCGGTCCCGGCGGGCGCGCTCACCGCGGCGTTCCGCCGGGGACTCGCCCCGGCGGTTCCGCCGCTGTGGATCGGATGCGCGCCCGACCGGCATGGCTCAGCTCTCCGGAGTGAACCGCGGGAAGGCCAGCTCGCCCGCGTAGCGGGCCGCGTCACCGAGGGCTTCCTCGATGCGCAGCAGCTGGTTGTACTTGGCGACGCGCTCGCTGCGGGCCGGGGCACCGGTCTTGATCTGGCCGCAGCCGGTGGCCACCGCCAGGTCGGCGATGGTGGTGTCCTCGGTCTCGCCGGAGCGGTGGCTCATCATGCTCTTGTAGCCGCACGAGGTGGCCAGGCTGACCGCGTCCAGGGTCTCCGACAGCGTGCCGATCTGGTTGACCTTGACCAGCAGCGCGTTCGCCGCGCCCCGGCCGATGCCCTCCTCCAGGCGCTCCGGGTTGGTGACGAACAGGTCGTCGCCGACCAGCTGCACCTGCTCGCCGACCTGCTCGGTCAGCGCGGTCCAGCCGTCCCAGTCGTCCTCGGACAGCGGGTCCTCGATGGACACCAGCGGGTAGGCGCCGATCAGTTCCTGGTAGTACGCCGCCATCTGCTCGGCGGTGCGCTTGGAGCCCTCGAAGTTGTAGGTGCCCTCGGTGAAGAACTCGGTCGCGGCGACGTCCAGCGCCAGCACGATGTCGCGGCCCAGCTTGTAACCGGCCTTCTCCACCGCCGAGGCGATCAGGTCCAGCGCCTCGCGGTTGTTCGGCAGGTCGGGGGCGAAGCCGCCCTCGTCGCCCAGGCCGGTGGCCAGGCCCTTGGCCTTCAGCACCGACTTCAGCGCGTGGTAGGTCTCGGCGCCCCAGCGCAGCGCCTCGGAGAAGGTGTCCGCGCCGATCGGCGCGATCATGAACTCCTGGATGTCGACGCCGGTGTCGGCGTGCGCGCCACCGTTGAGGATGTTCATCATCGGCACCGGCAGCACGTGCGCGTTCGGGCCGCCGACGTAGCGGAACAGCTCCAGCCCGGAGGTCTCCGCGGCGGCCTTGGCCACCGCCAGCGAGACGCCGAGGATCGCGTTGGCACCGAGCCGGGACTTGTCCGGCGTGCCGTCCAGGTCGACCAGCTTCTGGTCGACGACGCGCTGCTCGGTGGCGTCCAGCCCGGTCAGCTCCGGGCCGATCTCGTCCAGCACCGCCGCGACTGCGTTCTCAACGCCCTTGCCGCCGTAGCGGCCGGCGTCGCCGTCGCGCAGCTCGACGGCCTCGTGCTCGCCGGTCGAGGCACCCGAGGGGACCGCAGCGCGGGTCAGCGTGCCGTCCTCCAATGCCACTTCGACCTCGACGGTGGGATTCCCGCGGGAGTCCAGGATCTCGCGGGCGCCTACCTGCTCGATGATCGCCACGTGTGCTCCTAACCAGCCTTTGAACTATGGACGAAGCGGGCCGCCCCGGCGTTCCCGCACGCAGCGAACCGGCCGAACGCCCGACGACCGACTACGAGCCTAACCGGGCCGGTAGAGGCGCCGCCGCAGGCTCGCTCGCCGCCGCCGCGGGCCGGACATTTCGCCCCCGGCCGGCAAACCGGCGTTCGGCCGGTGTTCGCACCGCGGACACCGGAAGACCATCCGGACGGACGTCTCGGAACAGCCGATCGACACGTAACGTTGTCCCCGCCATGACGACCGAAGGCACCGTCGAAGCGTTCCGCCGGGCGGAGGACCTGCTCGCGCAACGCCGTCCCCTGGAAGCCATCCGCGTCCTAGAACCCGTGCTCGACGTCGCTGCCGACAAGCCGAGCGTGCAGCTGCTGCTCGGGCGGGCTTACTACTTCTCGGCCCAGCTGCGCCGCGCCGAACGGGCGTTCCTGCGCGTGCTGGAGTTCGATCCGTCGGACCACTACGCGCGCCTGGTGCTGGGCCGCACGCTGCAACGCCTGGGCCGCCTGAACGAGGCGCGCGCCCAGATCAGGTTGGCCGCGACGATGCATCCGGTGCCCGCGTACCAGGAAGCGCTGGGCGAGATCAACGCCCACATCGCCACCCGCGACATCTGACCCCGGCCGAGCGGCGCGCGGCGTTTTCGCGCGAAAACGGCGCACCGCCGATCAGCGGCGGCGGTTGCCCGCTTCGGCGTAGGACTCCGCCAGCGCGAACACCTTCTGGCCGTACTCCACGGAGTTGTTGTACGAGAAGACCCCGGCCCACCAGCCCGAGCCGGTGGTCATGTCCCGGCCGCCCGCGCACAGGTAGCGGGCCGCGGCCATCGCGGCGTCGTCGATGCTCTGCGGATCGCCGAGGCCGTCGCCGTTGCCGTCGGTCGCCCACCTCCGCCACGTGGACGGGATGAACTGCATCGGGCCGACCGCGCGGTCGTGCAGGGTGTCGCCGTCGAACGCGCCGCCGTCGGTGTCCGGGATCAGCCGGATGCCCGGCCCGCCGTCGAGCGGCACCCCGATGATCGGGCTCGACGGACGGCCGTCCTCGCGCAGCAACCGGCCGGCGAAGCGGCCGTGGTTGGATTCGATGCGCCCGATACCCGCGAGGGTCGCCCAGGAGATCCGGCAGCCGGGCTGGTACCGGCGCATCGCCAGGTCCGCGTTGACGTAGGAGACGATCGCGCGGGCCGGGATGTCCACCACCACCGACACCTGGTCCGCCCACTCCCGCACCGGATCGGCGCGCGCCGGGTCGAGGTCGGGGCCGGGTTGCGGGAGGGGTTCTTCTATCGGGGGCGCGATCGAGCCGGGTGCCACCGGCGCGGGCTCCACTTCCTGCTGCTCGGGCGGCGGCGCGGCCACCGGCGCCGCCGGCGGCTCGGCGAACGCGCTGACCAGCCCCACCCCGCCGACCGTCGCGGCCAGCAGCGCAACGGCGACCGCGAGCCGCCCCGATGCGGCCGACAGCGGCGAGGTGGTCTTGATCACGCCGCCCAGGCTACTTGCTAGTAGCCCCGGATCTCCAGCGTCCGATCAGTCGTTCCACACCCCGGACGGCGCACTCCGCGCCCACCCGGTCACACCCAACCGGACACGGGTTTTCGCTGGTCACGGGGCCGTGCACGGTTTGGGGTGCTATAGAGGCTGTTTTGGATGTGGTGACGTGCGGATGTGGTAACGCGGGCGTTTTGTATTTGAAGCGGCGCAGCCGCTTAGCCCACCCACGCAACCGGCACCGCCGCGGGTTCTCAGAGGTCTTCTCGCGAGGACAGCCCCGACGTGGTGAATTGGTCATTCATGATGTCGGGGATCCCACAGCGAGAAGACCTCTGAGGTTCCGCCACCCGCACCGCCACGCAGGACGAGTTCGGAAACAGGCTCTACAGCGACCCAAAACACTCACGGCCCTGGACCTGCCAGAACGTTGGCCCAAGCCCGTCGGCGCCATGGGCAGGCGCTGTCGCGGTCAGCCCTCGACCGGGATTCGGCGGCTGGTCTTGCCGTAGTAGTCGGCGTAATCCAGCACTTCCTGGCCGTAGCTGCGGCTCTCGTTGTAGGTCAGCAGCGCCTTCCAGAACCGCTCCGGATCGCGCAGATCGCCGCCCACGCTGCACAGGTAGTTGCCTGCGGCGACGGCCGCGTCGTCGATGTCCTGCGGATCCGCGACTCCGTCGCCGTCCGCGTCGTACTGCCAGTCGCGCCAGGTGCTCGGGATGAACTGCAGCGGCCCCACCGCGCGATCCCACGTCCGGTCGCCGTCGAACTCGCCGTCGTCGGTGTCCGGGATGCGCTTGACCCCGGCGCTGCCGTCCAGCGGCAGCCCGATGACCGGGATGCTGGGCCGTCCGGTCTCGTCCAGCCGCGCCCCGCCGTACCGGCCGTGGCTGGATTCCACGGCACCGATCCCGGCGAGCAGCGACCAGCTCAGGCCGCAGTTCGGCGAGTTCTCCCCGATGAGCTGCTGCGCGTAGCCGTAGGCCTGGAGCGCGGCGCGCGGGACGTTGAGCTCGTCGGCCATCGACTCGGCCCAGGGGGCGAGCTGCCCCTGTGGCCGGGCGCTCGGCGGCAGCGGCGGCCCGCCCGGCGCGAGCAGCCGCACCGACGGCGGATTGACACCCGCGTCTGGCGGCGCGACCGCCGACGGCAGTGCGAACTCGCCGCTGCTCCGCGACGACGACGGGACCTGCGGCGCGCAAGACGCCAGCAACGTGATCACGGGGGCCAGCAGCAGCCATAACCGACGCGGCAAGAGCATCCTCCCTCTACGCACCCAGATGCACGGGGCGCCGATTCAGCAGGGCGTGCCCCATCAAGAGATATCGCCGCGGGCCGCGATTTTGTCAGCCGATTCGCCCGCGATCAGTGTGCGTCACACTTCCGAGCGCGCACCCGCAGGATCCGGCAAATCGGCCATCAGCTCCCGCCAGTCGGCCGCCGAGAGCGCCGCCGGCTCCCGGCCGGACTCGCGGGCCCGCCGCTCGGCCGCGCGGATGCGCTCGGCGAAGGCCAGCGCGACCGCGCGCAGCTCGTCCTCCGGATCGCGACCGGCCAGCTTCGCCTGCGCGGCGGTGCCGAACAGCGCCTCGCCGGGCGTTTCGCCGCGCGGCATCGCGTCCGCCGGGATCCCGGCGCGCTCCGCGCGCTGCACCAGCTTGGCGGCCAGTGCCACCGCCGGCTGCCCCAGCGCCACACCATCCACAATGGACTCGCGCTGCTTCTCCCGCTGCTTCAGCTCTTCCCAGCGGGCGTGCTGCGACTCGGCGTCCAGCAGCTCCGGGTCGCCGGCGAAGACGTGCGGGTGCCGCGACACGAGCTTGCTGACCAGGCCTGCGGCGACGGCGTCGATGTCGAACGGATCGGCCGGATCCTCGGTCGCGACCCGCGCGTGGAACAGGACCTGCAGCAGCACGTCGCCCAGCTCCTCGCGCAGCGCGTCCCGATCGCGGAGCTCGATCGCGTCGAGCAGCTCGTAGGTCTCCTCGACGAGGTATTTGCGCAGCGTGTCGTGGTCCTGCTCGGCGTCCCACGGGCAGCCGCCGGGCGAGCGCAGCCGGTCCATCACCGTCACCGCGTCCAGCAGCTCGATCCCGGCCGGCGCCGGGGCCGCGATCAGCCGCGCGCCAGCGGCGCGCAGGCCATCGGCCTCGGCGGAGCCGAGCTCGCCGACGATCAGCACGACCGGCTCCCGGGCGGCCTGCGCCAGCAGGTCCGCCGCCGGAGGCGGGGCGGGAGCCTCGAGCGCCGCTCGCGTCGCGGGCGCGAGACCGGGCTCGGCGTAGACGGCGGCCGCGCTGCGCAGCAGCGGCAGCGCCGCGGCCGGTAAGACCTCGCCAAGCCGGTCGTCGACCAGAACGACCGCAGAACCTTCCGCCACTCGGACCTCCCTCATGCTGCGATTGTCCCAGCCGCAACCTCCGCCGTGGGCGCGGGCGTCGAGGCGTTGGTCACCTCGACCGCGTTTTCAACTGGGACCGGGAGTTCGCCGGTCAACCGGCCGCGGGCCGGCCGGTCAGGCGGAAGCCGGTGGTTTCACCTTCGCTCGGGACCGCCGTCAGTTTCACCTGATCCCACGTGCCGTAGCGCGGGCTGAGCCGCACCCCGACGCGGTCCGCGGTGATGCCGAGCAGGTACGTGCCGACGCCTTGCAGCGTCTCGTCGTCCGCGCCGCCCGCGGCAGGCACCGGCGGCGCGTCGGTGCGGCGCTCCTTGATCCGCGCGATCAACCACTGGCCGGAGTTCTGCTCAGGCTCGAAGGCCAGCACCGTGCCGGGCTGCGCGCCGAACAGCGGCGTCGTGGCCGCGAGCTGCGGGCTGTCGGTGGCGCGCAACTTCTGGTCGAGCGCCGCCGGGACGCCCGCCTTGGCGGCCTCGTTGACGACCGCGGCGGCCTCCGCCGGGCCCTGCGCCATGCGGCGCGCCTTCTCCTCCGCCTCGCCGCGCGTGGTCGCCTGGGCGTAGTCGAAGGTGATCTCCAGCCGGTCGAAGTACTTGCGGCCGAGTTCCGTTGTCAGCAGCTGGGTTCGGACCACCTCGCGGAGGTTCTGCGGGGTGTAGATCTTGCCCGCGGTCGCCGCCTCCGGGCCACCCATTCGGTTGATCACGTCGGCGATCTGCTGGTCGGTGACGGTCAACCGCTCGTCGCGGGCCGCCTGCTCGACCAGCTCCTGCCGGACGAGCTGCGCGGCCAGCTGCCTGCCGAGCTCGTCGAGGTTGCCCTGCTGCCGCAGCTGCGGTTTGAGGTCCGGTTCTTTCGCGAGCACCTCGCCGAACCAGGCTTGGACGTCGGAGACCGGGATTCGTGTTTCACCGACGATGGCGGCGGCACCGACCTGGCTGGGGCCGGAACCGCAACCGGCGAGAAGCAGGCCGGCTGCGGCGATCGATGCGAGAAGGCGCCCGTGGCGCGGCATGCGGAACCTCACAGCGGGCACCCTCTCACGAAGTCACGTTCCGGTGAAGCCTCGACACAGTCCGAAGTCGACGCTCGTGACGCCGGTTCGGCTCAACGGCCCAACGGGCCCTCAGCCATGTTGACGATCACCTTCTCGCCCTCGACGAGCACCTCGTAGTCGACGCCCTGGGACAGCCCGATGGTCAGCTCGCCGGTGCCGTGCGAGTTGTCGTTGACGACCGCGCTCTTCGCCAGCTTCTGGCCGAGCTGCTCCGGCCCGGCGGTGCTCCGGTCCTGGTCGGCGATCTCCACGTAGATGTGCAGGAACGTCTTGCCGGTCATGCCTTCAACCGGCTCGCCCGAGCCGCCCCAGGCCGGCGACTGCTCGTTGAGCTCGTGCTTCATCACCTTCAGGCCCGACGCGTGCGGGAGCTTGCCGAAGTCGAACACGACCCGCTCCTCGCTGCCGTGCACGCCGGCGCGGATCTCCGGCTCGGTGGCCGACGACGTCAGGTTGGAGACGACACCGGGCTGCGCGGAGCCACCGGCCACGGGTGCGGGGGCCGACGTCTCGGCGCCCGCGGCGCATCCGGTCAACGCCAGCGCGGACAGCGCGATCGAACCGGTCGCCAGAACGAGCTTGCTGCGCAACGACATCGTTAGAACCTCTCGCCAGGAAAGCCTTTGCTCCTATAGACGCGCCTCGGCGCGCGAGGTTCCCACCGCATCGAACTGATCTTCCGGACAGCTGGCGCGCAATCCGCCGCACCGCGGATCAGCTCCGGTAAATCCTAAGTGGACTATCCACAACGGACGATCAAGATCGCTTCGAGTCGTCTTCTGCCGGGCCAACTTCCAGCTGGAAGTCCCCGCCGTGGCGCTCCGTGCCGTGGATGACCGCCTGCTCCAACACCTGCGCGCCCTTCACGCCGCGCTGCATCAGCGGATCCTCGCGCAGGTCCTTCATCAGCGCGAGGCACAGCAGCACCATCACCACCGCGAACGGCGCCGACGCCAGGAAGGTCAGGTTCTGGATGCCGCTGAGCGCGTTCTCGCCGCCGACGATGAGCATGATCGCGGCCACCGCGCCCGTCGCCGCGCCCCAGAAGACCACCATCCACCGCTTCGGCTCGATCGAACCGCGTTGCGCCAGCGTGCCCATCACCACCGAGGCCGCATCGGCGCCGGAGACGAAGAAGATCGCCACCAGGACCATCACCAGCACCGTGGTGATCGCCGACAGCGGCAGCGTCTCCAGCACCGCGAACGTCTGCGCCTCCTCGCCGCCGCTGCGGAACACGTCCGTGCCGCTCTGCTGCACCCGGATCGCGCTGCCGCCGAAGATCGCGAACCACACGAGGCTCACCGCGCTGGGCACGAGGATCACGCCGGTGACGAACTGCCGGATCGTGCGGCCGCGGCTGATGCGGGCGATGAACATGCCCACGAACGGCGTCCACGAGATCCACCACGCCCAGTAGAAGATCGTCCAGCTCGACAGCCAGTCGTTCATCGCCTCGCCGCCGGTGGCGCCGGACCGGGAGGCCATCTCACCGAATTCGCGCAGGTAGACGCCGATCGAGGTGGGCAGCAGGTCGAGGATGAACACCGTCGGGCCGACCACGAACACGAAGATCGCCAGCACCGCGGCGAGCACCATGTTGATGTTGGACAGCCACTGGATGCCCTTGGCCACGCCCGACACCGCCGAGAAGATGAAGCAGATCGTCAGCACCACGATGATCAGCACCAGCACCGTGTTGCCGACTCCCGCGATCCAGCCCGCCGACTGCATGCCGCTCTGGATCTGCAGCGTCCCCAATCCCAGCGACGCGGCGGAGCCGAACAGCGTCGCGAACAGCGCGAGGATGTCGATCAGCTTGCCGATCCACCCCTCCGCGTTGCGCCTGCCGATCAGCGACGTGAACGCCGCGCTGATCAGCTGCTTGCGGCCGCGCCGGAAGCTGCCGTAGGCGATGGCCAGGCCGACGACCGCGTAGATCGACCACGGGTGCAGCGTCCAGTGGAACAACGACGTCGCCATCGCGGTCTCCACCGCCGCCTCGCTCAACGCCGGCACCGTGCCCGGCGGCGGCTTGACGAAGTGCGCCAGCGGCTCGGCGACGCCGAAGAACATCAGGCCGATGCCCATGCCGGCGCTGAACATCATCGCGATCCACGACACGGTGCGGAATTCCGGCTCCTCGTCGTCCTGCCCGAGCGGGATCACGCCGTAGCGGCTGACCGCCAGCCACAGCGCGAACACCACGAACCCGGTGGCGGCGAGCACGAAGCCCCAGCCGATGTTGGTGACCAGCCAGGACAGCGCGGCGGACGACACTCGCGCCAGCGAGTCGGTGGAGAACACGCCCCAGCAGACGAAGAAGACCGTGATCGCGGCGGTGACCCCGAAGACCAAGAAATCGGTGCGCGGCGCGTGCTCGACGGCGAAGGCGGCGGGGGACTGCGGAATGCCGATGCCCGCCTTCTCCGGTTCCGAGGACTTCCTGGTCATGATCCCCCGCCTCCTCGTGACGGCCTGCGAAGCCGGATCAACCGTCACGCCGGGCCGGGATCCCGGCAACTCAGAAGCACGGCGGCTCTCCTGCCAGGCGCCGTGCTTCTGGGCCGCTACGACGCCCGGAGGTGCTCGCGCTCCGTTGCCCGGCGGAATCGCGGAAGTTCCCGCAGGCGGAAGGCGCCGGGCCAGCGCGGGATCTCAGGCGAGATCGAAAACCCTCGACCAGCCGCGAAAGGCCAGGTCAGCGCCGGTGTTTTCCAAATTCTAGGCAAAATCGGGAAGACACCGGCGCTGGGCTCAGGCGACCGGGGCCGGGGCGGTGGTGAGGTCCGCCAGGAACCTGGCGCACCACTCCAGCAGCGCCTCGTCGCGCAGCTGCGGCGCGCCCATCCGGCCGCCGGCCGCGCCCTCCGTCGGCCTCGGCACCGACACCGTGCGGACCGCCGGCTTGTACACCGCCTTCGGGTACAGGCGCTTGAGCCGCACCTGCTTCGAGTCCGGCAGCTCCAACGGCGCCATCCGCAGCGACGCGCCCTGCAGGGTCACCTCCCGGACGCCGTGTTCCCGGCAGACCTGCCGGAACCGCGCCACCTTCAGCAGCCGCTCCACCGGCTCCGGCAACTGGCCGTACCGGTCGACGAGCTCGGCGCGCACCGCCTCCAGCGCCTCGTCGTCGACGGCCGCCGCGAGCTTGCGGTACGCCTCCAGCCGCAGCCGCTCCCCCGGCACGTAGTCGTGCGGGATGTGCGCGTCGATGGGCAGGTCGACCCGGACCTCGGTGAGCTCCTCCTCCACCTCGCCCGGCTCCGCGCCCGCGTGCCGCCGGAACGCGTCGACGGCCTCGCCGACCAGCCGCAAGTACAGGTCGAAGCCGACGCCCGCGATGTGCCCGGACTGCTCGGCGCCGAGGATGTTGCCCGCACCGCGGATCTCCAGGTCCTTCATCGCGACCGCCATGCCCGCGCCGAGCTCGGAGTTCTGCGCGATGGTCGCCAGCCGGTCGTGCGCCGTGTCGGTCAGCGGCTTCTCCGGCGGGTACAGGAAGTAGGCGTAGCCGCGCTCGCGCGCCCGCCCGACGCGGCCGCGCAGCTGGTGCAGCTGGGCGAGGCCGAGCAGGTCGGAGCGGTCCACGATCAGCGTGTTCGCGTTGGAGATGTCCAGGCCGGTCTCGACGATCGTGGTGCACACCAGCACGTCGTGCTCGCGCTCCCAGAACCCCTGGATGATCTTCTCCAGCCGGTCCTCGTTCATCTGCCCGTGCGCCGTGACGATCCGCGCCTCCGGCACCAGTTCCCGCAGCTGGCGCGCGACCTTCTCGATGTCGTGCACCCGGTTGTGCACGAAGAACACCTGGCCGTCGCGCAGCAGTTCGCGCCGGATCGCGGCGCCGACCTGCTTCTGGTCGTACGCGCCGACGTAGGTCAGGATCGGATGCCGCTCCTCCGGCGGCGTGAGGATGGTCGACATCTCCCGGATGCCGGCCATGCTCATCTCCAGCGTCCGCGGGATCGGCGTCGCCGACATGGTCAGCACGTCGACGTGCGTGCGCAGGGCCTTGATGTGCTCCTTGTGCTCGACGCCGAAGCGCTGCTCCTCGTCGACGATCACCAGGCCCAGGTCCTTGTAGCGGATCCCGGTCTGCAGCAACCGGTGCGTGCCGATCACGATGTCGACCGCGCCGTCGGCCAAGCCCTTGATGGTCTCCTCGGACTCCATCTGGTCGGTGAACCGGGACAGGCCCTTGACCGTCACCGGAAACGACCGCATCCGGTCGGTGAAGGTGTTCAGGTGCTGCTGGGCGAGCAGCGTCGTCGGCACCAGCACGGCGACCTGCTTGCCGTCCTGCACCGCCTTGAACGCCGCGCGCACCGCGATCTCGGTCTTGCCGTAGCCGACGTCGCCGCAGATCACCCGGTCCATCGGCACCGGGCGCTGCATGTCGGCCTTCACCTCGTCGATGGCGGCCAGCTGGTCGCCGGTCTCGGTGTAGGGGAAGGCGTCCTCCAGCTCCCGCTGCCACGGCGTGTCCCCGCCGAAAGCGTGCCCGGGCGAGGACTGCCGCGCCGCGTACAGCTGCACCAGCTCGGCGGCGATCTCCTTGACCGCCTTGCGCGCCTTGGCCTTGGTGTTCTTCCAGTCCGAGCCGCCGAGCTTGCTCAGCGTCGGCGTCTCGCCGCCGACGTAGCGGGTGACCTCGTCGAGCTGGTCGGTCGGCACGAACAGCCGGTCGCCGGGCTGGCCGCGCTTGCTCGCCGCGTACTCCAGCACCAGGTACTCGCGGGTCGCGCCGGCGACGGTGCGCTGCACCATCTCCACGTACTTGCCGATGCCGTGCTGCTCGTGCACCACGAAGTCGCCGCTCTTGAGCGCCAGCGGATCGACCGCGTTGCGCCGCCGCGACGGCATCCGGCGCATGTCCTTCGTGGAGGTGCCGCCCCGGCCGCCGGTCAGGTCCGCCTCGGTGAGCACCACCAGCGCGATCCCGGGCGCGGCGAAGCCGTCTTCCAGCCCACCGCGCACCACCGTCACCACGCCGGCTTCCGGCTCCGCCGCCAGGCCGTCCTCGGCCAGCCGCGCGGGCAGCTCCGCTTCGCGCAGCTGCTGCACCGCGCGCTGGGCGGTGCCCGCACCGGCCACCACCAGCACCGCCGCGCCGCCGGCGGCGGTGTGCGCCCGCAGGTCGGCGAAGGCGCGCTCGATCTCGCCGCGGTAGGCGTCCACCTGCTTGAGGACGAGCCGGATGACCTCGTCGTCGTCCTCGCCTTCCTCGCTGGTCAGCTGGGTCAGCGGCCACCACGGCAGGCCGACCGAGCGGGTGTGCTCGGCGACCTCGGCCAGGGCGCGGTAGGCCGAGGCGCCCAAGTCGATCGGCGCCTTGCCGCCGTCGGCGGCGACCATCCAGGAGGCCTCCAGGAACTCCTGGCCGGTGCGCACCAGGTCGGCGGCGCGGGCGTGGATCTTCTCCGGATCGGCGAGCAGCACGTGCGTGCCCGCCGGGACCAGGTCGGTCAGCAGCCGCATCTCGCCTTCGCACAGCGCCGGGATCAGCGCCTCCATGCCCTCCACCGGGGCACCGCCGGCGATCTTCTCCAGCATCTCGGCGAGGTGCGTGTCGGTCTGGTGCTGCTCGGCGAGCTTCGCGGCGCGCTCGGCGACCTGCTCGGTGATCAGCAGCTCCCGGCAGGCCGGGGCGAACAGCTCGGTGCTCTGCGAGTCCGGGAGCGAGCGCTGGTCGGCGACGGCGAACGGGCGGATCTCGGTGACCTCGTCGCCCCAGAACTCCACCCGCAGCGGATGTTCCTCGGTCGGCGGGAACACGTCGACGATGCCGCCGCGCACCGCGAACTCGCCGCGCTTCTCGACCATGTCGACCCGGTCGTAGGCCAGCGACGCGAGCCGCTCGACGAGTTCCTCGAAGTCGTGCTCGGCGCCGACCACGAGCCGCACCGGGGCCAGCTCGCCCAGCCCGGGCGCGATCGGCTGGATCAGGCTGCGCACCGTGGTCACCAGCACCTGGACGGCGCCGTGCGCGTGCTCCTCGGGATGCGCGAGGCGGCGCAGCACCGACAGCCGCCGGCCCACGGTGTCGGCGCGGGGCGAAAGTCGTTCGTGCGGCAGGGTTTCCCAGGACGGGAACACCTCGATGCCGGCCGGGCCGAGCAGGTCCGACAGCGCCGCCGCGGCCTCTTCCGCCTCCCGGCCGGTGGCGGTGACCAGCAGCACCGGCCGCCCGGCGCCGCCCTCGGCGGCCAGCGACCCGGCGGTCAGCGACCGGGCCGCGACGGGACCTTCCAGCACCAGGCGCGGGCGCCCGGCCGCCGCCACGACCTGCCGGATGGCGGGATCGCGCAGCACGATTTCGAGCAGTCCTCGCAAGGGACCGGCCTGGCTCATGGAGCTACCTCGCAGCAAGACATGGCGAATGCGGGCACACCCCTGCCCGGGACGAACGCCGAGACCGCAGGGGCGACGCGTTCCAGACTACGACTCCGGTGTGACACGAACGCGACGGCCCGAACGCACCGCATGGCCGGTGTCACACTGTGCGCATGCCCATGCGCCGGTTCGCCGCGTTCGCCGCGTTCCTCCCACTTATCGGCGGTTTGGCCGGCTGCGCCAGCGCGAACAGCGACGATCGGCCCGCACCGGTCAGCACGGCCGCCCCGGCGCCATCGGCACTGCGTGTAGAGATCGTCGCGACCGGGCTGGAACATCCCTGGGACATCGGATTCCTGCCGGACGGCACCGCGCTGGTCAGCCAGCGCCCCGGCCGGCTCGCGCTGCTCGCCGATCACCGGCCCGGCGCGCTGGTTCGGCCGGTGCAGGCGGATTTCGGGGACGTGCTCGCGAAGGGCGAAGGCGGGCTGATGGGCCTGCTGGTGCACCCGTCGTTCGCCGACAACCGGCGGTTCATCACCTGCCAGACGCACCAGGAGCACGGCGCCGCGGTGGACGTTCGACTGATCACCTGGCAGCTTTCCGAGGACGGCTCGCGCGCGGATCGCGTGGGCGACCTGCTCACCGGGCTGCCGGTGAATCCCAGCGGCCGGCACTCCGGTTGTCGGCTGGCGCTGGCCGAGGACGGCGCACTGCTGGTGAGCACCGGGGACACGGCGCGGCCCGCGATCGCGCAGGATCGCGGTTCGCTCGGCGGGAAAGTCCTGCGGATGAACATCGACAACGGCGCTCCCCTGCCGGACAACCCGTTCATCGCTTCGCCGAACCCGCCCGAGCGCCTGCTGCACACCTACGGGCACCGCAATCCGCAGGGCGTTGCGCCGCGGCCGGGCGGTCAGGTGTTCGTCGCGGAGCACGGGCCGGACGTCGACGACGAGATCAACCTGCTGCGGCCGGGCGGGAACTACGGCTGGGACCCGTCGCGCGGCGGCGCCGAACGAACCTACGACGAGTCGGTGCCGATGACCGACCTGCACCACTTCCCGGACGCCGTCAAGGCGGTCTGGTCATCCGGCGATCACACCGAGGCGATCAGCGCGGCGGCGTTCCTGACCGGCCCGCAGTGGGGCCGCTTCGACGGGATGCTCGCGGTCACCGCGCTCAAGGGCGCCAAGCTGCTGCTGTTCGAGGTGCGCCCGGACGGCGTGATCGACGAGGTGGCGATCCCGCCGGAACTGGACGACACCCACGGCAGGCTCCGCGCCGCCCGCCAAGGCCCCGACGGAGCCCTCTACGTGACCACGTCCAACGGCACCGACGACAAGGTCCTCCGCATCACCGCGGCCTGACCTCGTGAGCGTTTCTTCCGGTAAGAACCGGAACAGGCACTCACGAGCGCTCCGCACCGGTCGTGAGTGAAAACTCCGGTAAGAACCGGAATTTTCACTCACGAGCGTCACTTCGTGGACAGGCGGGGCTTGTGCTCCAGGTGGGAGAGGCCGTTCCAGGCGAGGTTGACCAGATGCGCGGCCACCTCTTCCTTCTTCGGCTTGCGCGCCTCCAGCCACCACTGGCCGGTCAGCGCCACCATGCCGACCAGCGCCTGGCTGTACAGCGGGGCGAGCTTCGCGTCGTAGCCCCGCGCGCTGAACTGCAGGGCGAGGATGTGCTCGACCTGGCTCGCGATGTCGTTGAGCAGGCTGGAGAAGGTGCCGCTGTTGCTGGCCACCGGCGAATCGCGCACCAGCACCCGGAAGCCGTCGGTGCTGTTGTCGATGTAGTCCAGCAGGGCCCGCGCCGCCTGCTCCAGGAGATCCCGCGGATGCCCCGCCGACAGGGCGGAGACGACCAGGTCAAGCAGGTTGCGCATCTCGCGGTCGACCACCACCGCGTAGACGCCTTCCTTGCCGCCGAAGTGCTCGTAGACGACCGGCTTCGACACTCCGGCGCGGTGCGCGATCTCCTCGATCGACGTGCCGTCGAAACCCTTCTCCGCGAACAACGCCCTAGCGACGTCCAGCAGCTGCTGCCGGCGTTCCTTGCCCGTCATCCTGACCCGTGCGGTGCGCCCTTTCGGCCGCGCCTCCGGTTCGGGCGCAGTCCGCCCGCGTCGCCGTGATACCACTTGCACAACCCTAAGGTGCGGGGCCGACACGAATGTCCTGGCCTGACGAAAAAGTGCCCGCGCGATTTCGCCGCGCGGGCACCTCGAACCGGAGTGGGATCAGCCCTTGTACTCGGTGACCGAGATCCGGGCGAGCCGCTTCTCGTTGGACCAGCGGACGTTCCAGGCCCAGCCGAGCTTCTCGAAGATCCAGATGGTGCGCGCCGAGATGTCGATCTGACCGCGCAGCACGCCGTGCCGGGCGCAGGTCGGGTCGGCGTGGTGCAGGTTGTGCCACGACTCGCCGAAGGACAGGATCGCCAGCGGCCAGAAGTTCGCCGCCTTGTCGCGGCTCTTGAACGGCCGCTCACCGATCATGTGGCAGATCGAGTTCACCGACCAGGTCACGTGGTGCAGGAAGGACACCCGGACCAGCCCGGCCCAGAAGAACGCGGTGAACGCGCCCCACAGCGACCAGGTGAACAGCCCGCCCAGCACGGCGGGCAGCACGAGGCTGAGGGCCGTCCACAGCGGGAACAGCCGGTTGACCTTCACCAGTTCCGCGTCCTTGAGCAGGTCCGGCGCAAAGCGGTCCTCGTTGGTCAGGTCACGCTCGAACAGCCAGCCCATGTGCGCGTGCCAGAAGCCCTTCGCCAGCGCGGCGGGCGAGCTGCCGAAGCGCCACGGCGAGTGCGGGTCGCCCTCGCGGTCGGAGAAGGCGTGGTGTCGGCGGTGGTCGGCGACCCAGGTGATCGCCGGGCCCTGCACGGCCATCATGCCGAAGATCGCCAAGGCGATCTTGACACCGCGCTTGGCCTTGAACGAGCCGTGTGTGAAGTACCGGTGGAAGCCGACCGTCACACCCAGCCCCGACGCGGCGTAGAAGACCAGCGCCAAGGTGATGTCGACCCAGCCGAGACCCCAGCCCCAGGCTGCCGGCACCGCCAGCACGAGGGCGAGGAACGGCACCAGGACGAACACATACACCGACAGCTGCGCCACCCACGATCGGGTGCCCGCGATCAGGGGCTTCGGCCCGGACTCGTCGCGGGCCTCTGACGTGGCCACGCGCTCGGTTGCTGCGGTCATACTCAATACCTCGAATGGCGTTGGGGAGGTGGGAAAACTGTGGTCAGCGCCGGGAAGCACGGCCCCGCAACACCTCCACCCTACGGGACCGTAACCTACGCAAGCGTAAGTTATTCGATGCCGAATCGTCACCCCCGGGCGGCAACATTGCGGCGTGTCGTACCCGTCCGGGCGTGTCCGAATCACCCTTGTTCACCCGAACAGCGGTGATCTTGTACGCAACCGGTGGAGCCCGGCGCACGTCACATACACGTGCGAGCTCGCGACGAAACCCGAGAACCCGCAAGCCCGACGCCGACCCGGCGACCGGGGCATGCCACGATGTCGGCCGGGTACCACCGCCTGTCGGCCCGGGCCGGTAAGCTCGGGCCGCGGTGCCGGGGATCACAAGCCGGCATCGCGGGCCGACAGCGCCCGATCCGCCGTGGTGTAAAGGCAGCACCTCGGATTTTGGTTCCGATGGTCCAGGTTCGAATCCTGGCGGCGGAGCGAGCGGTCCTCCCGGACCCGGCGCGGTGCGCAGCCCCTCGCGAGGCTCAGCGCACCGCCCGGGCCGCCGGGGAGGGATGGTGAACAGGGGGTGTGCGCCGCTGCGCGACGACACGACCGCCGTGCGCGAAGACCCGATGACCACGCTGAGCGAGGTATCCGACGCGTGGCTGGTGGGGCGCGCACGCGAACTCAACGCAGTCGGCCAGCACAGCGACGCGTCCGGCCAGCGCAGCACCATCCGCGAGGCGGACGACCTGCTCGCCGAGGCCCAGCGGCGCGGCGAACCGCGCATCGTCGGCCAACTCCTGCGGCACTGCGCCTCGATGCGACTGGTGACGCCCGGCCTGGTCGACAGCGCTGACCCGCTGCTCGACGAGCTCCTCATGCACACCCGGCGGCACGGGCTGAACGTCCTGGAAGCCGACGCGTACGCGTTGCGCAGCCGGCGCGCGCTGATCGGCGGCAGCGAGGACAGCGCGCTGACCGAGGTGGCGTACGGCCTGGCGATGCTCGACGACGAGCTGGTCCCGGACCGAACCCTGGGCCGCCGGTCGTGGGAGCGGCTGCTGGCCACCTCGCTGATCGACATCGGCCTGGTGCTCACCCAGCTCGGCGTCTACGAGACGGCCGACGAGGTGATGACCCGCGCCCACCAGCGGATCCGGGAGAGCGGCGGGCCGCACGAGATCGCGGTGCACATGATCAACCGGTGCCGGATGCTGCTCGGCTGGGGGCTGCGGCTGGAGCGCATCGGGCAGGACGAGGAGGCGAGCACCCGGTTCACCACCGCCTCGGCGATCGCGGTCGCGGTGGAGGGCCCATGGCGGGAGTCGCTGTTCCCCCGCATGTCCGACCGCCCCGCCGCCGAACAGGTCCCGGTGCTCGGTGCCGCCCACGCGCTGGCCCAGCCGCGCATCGAGTACATCGAGCGGCTGGAAGTGCTGCGCAACCTGGACCGGGCGATCCACCCGCGGGAGAAGATCATCGTCGCGATCGCGCTCTCCCGGTGTCTGACCCGCGCGGATCGCGGCGAAGAGGCGGTGCAGGTGCTCTCGGAGGCCCGCGCGGACATGGAGACCGACACCTCGGAGCCGACGCTGCGGATCTCGCTGGCCAGGGAGTACGCGCAGCTGGTCGACCACGGCGGCGAAGGCGATCGCGACGCGCTGCAGGACTACGCGCTGGAGCTGGAGACCGAGCTGTGGGCGATGCGCCAGGCCCGACTGTCCACTTTGGTCATCAGGCTGGAGAACTCGCGGCTGAACCACAAGCACGACGCGATCACCCGGCAGGCGCTGCAGGATCCGCTCACCGGCCTGTCCAACCGCCGCGCGCTGGACGACCGGCTGGAGACGCTGCTCAACTCGCCCGACGCGCAGCCGCTGGCGGTGGCGCTGGTCGACCTCGACGGATTCAAAGGCGTCAACGACCGCTGCTCGCACGCCGAAGGTGACGACGTGCTGCGCACGGTCGCGATGACCTTGCGCGACACCCTTCGCACCGACGACTTCGTGGCCCGCTACGGCGGCGACGAGTTCGTCGTGCTGCTGCCGGGCGCGACGCTCGGCGCCGCCGAAGCGGCGTTGCAGCGCACCACCGAGGCCGTCGACCGGCTGCCCGGCGAGCTGTCGTACGGGGTGACCCTGTCGATCGGCGTCGTCGCGATGCGCCCGCAGGAATCGGCCGCGCAGGTGCTGGCGCGCGCGGATGCCGCGATGTACCAGGCCAAGCGCGACGGCGGCAACCGCGTCGCGGCGTTCTCCGGCGTGACCGCTCCGCCGCCGAGCAGCTCGGCGGCGGAGAACCCGGCGGATAACTCGGTGTGGATTCCTCCGGACGCCCTCTAACCCGATCAGGTGTTGCGCAGCGGGCGCCCCGCCGGGCCGCGCCGACCGGATCTGCCGCTCGGTCGGCCCGAAATCACCCGTGTGATCGGCCACAGCGGAGCCCGGCGCGGATCGCCGCGAGTGCATCGAAGATCACAAAACCGCAGCTAGAAGGCGGGCTCCGGGCACGTATAACCGCCGGTCGGAGGTAACATCACACCCGTCGGACAGGCGCGCAGGGGCACCGGAGCCGAGGGGGCACCGGGCCGGTTACTCTTCACCCGCTTGGACGCAACAGGCACAGTCGGCCCGACGGCTGAACCACGCCGCCGAGCCGCTTCTAGAGATCAAGGGAGAGCGCTGATGCTCCAGGGCGACACCGCCCAGCCCTCCTCCCGCAGCGATGCGTCTTCGGAAACCGTCAGCACGATCGTGCTCGCCGCGGGCGAGGGCACCAGGATGCGATCGGCGACACCGAAGGTGCTGCACCGGCTTGCGGGCAGGCCCCTGGTCGAACACGCCGTGCGCGCCGCGGCCGGTCTCGACCCCGACGCATTGGTGGTCGTGCTTGGGCACGGCCGCGACGCCGTGGCCGAGCACCTGACCGGCCTGGCCGACTCTCTGGACCGCCCGGTCGGCACCGCGGTGCAGGAGGAGCAGCTCGGCACCGGACACGCGGTCTCCTGCGGACTTTCCGAGCTGCCCGCCGACCTCACCGGCACGGTGCTGGTCAGCTACGGCGACGTGCCGCTGCTGGACAGCGAAGCGCTGCGCGCCCTGCTCGCCGAGCACCGCGACGCCGGCAACGCCGTCACCGTGCTGACCGCGGTCGTCGACGACCCGACCGGCTACGGCCGGATGCTGCGCGACGCCGACGGCCGGGTGACCGGGATCGTCGAGCAGAAGGACGCCACTGCCGAGCAGGCGGCGATCACCGAGATCAACTCCGGCGTCTACGCCTTCGACGCGGAAGTGCTCACCGACGCGCTGAAGCGGCTTTCCACCGACAACGCCCAGGGCGAGCTCTACCTGACCGACGTGCTGTCGATCGCGCGCGCGGACGACCGTCCGGTCGGCGCGCTGATCTGCGCCGACCCGTGGCTGGTCGAGGGCGTGAACGATCGGGTGCAGCTGGCCCGCCTCGGCGCCGAACTCAACCGCCGGCTGCTGCTGCGCTGGATGCGCGCCGGCGTCACGATCATCGACCCGAACTCGGTGTGGCTGGACTGCGACGTGGAGCTGGACCGCGACGTCCTGCTGGAGCCGGGCGTGCAGCTGCGCGGCGGCACCAAGATCGGCGAGGGCGCGATCATCGGCCCGGACACCACGCTCACCGGCTGCGTGATCCACCCCGGCGCGTCGGTGGTGCGCACCCACGGCGAGGGCGCCGAGATCGGGCCGGACGCCAAGGTCGGGCCGTTCGCGTTCCTGCGCCCCGGCACCCGGCTCGGCACCAAGGGCAAGATCGGCACCTTCGTCGAGACCAAGAACGCCGCGATCGGCGACGGCACCAAGGTGCCGCACCTGAGCTACGTGGGCGACGCGACGATCGGCGAGAAGAGCAACATCGGCGCCGCCACGGTCTTCGTCAACTACGACGGGGTGGCCAAGCACCACACCGTGATCGGATCACACGCCCGGACCGGCGCGGACAACATGTTCGTCGCCCCGGTGGAGATCGGCGACGGCGCCTACACCGCCGCCGGCTCGGTGATCACCCAGGATGTCCCGCCCGGCGCGATGGCGGTCGCCCGCGGGAAGCAACACAACATCGAAGGCTGGGTCGCCAGACGCCGCCCCGGCACCGCCGCAGACCAGGCCGCACAACAGGCTTTGTCGAAAGAACCAACCACCAATCCGACGAATGACGCCCAATGACGGGCGTCTTACGGGGAGGGACGATGACCGTGAGTGCGATGTCTGCGACCCCGAAGAAGAGCCTCAAGCTCTTCTCCGGCAGCAGTCACCCGGAACTTGCCGAGGAGGTGGCCAAGCAGCTCGACGTAACGGTCACGCCCCAGGCTGCCTACAAGTTCGCCAATGGCGAGATCTTCGTGCGCTACGACGAGTCGGTTCGCGGGTGTGATGCCTTCGTCATCCAGTCGCACTGCAACCCGCTCAACGACGCGATCATGGAACAGCTGATCATGGTGGACGCGCTCAAGCGCGCCAGCGCCAAGCGCATCACCGTGGTCATGCCGTTCTACGGCTACGCCCGCCAGGACAAGAAGCACAAGGGCCGCGAGCCGATCTCGGCGCGGCTGATGGCGGACCTGTTCAAGACCGCCGGCGCGGACCGGATCATGGCGGTGGACCTGCACACCGACCAGATCCAGGGCTTCTTCGACGGCCCGGTGGACCACCTGATGGCCCAGAAGCTGCTGGCCAGCTACATGCGCGACACCTACGCGGGCGAGCAGATCACCGTGGTCTCCCCCGACTCGGGCCGGGTCCGGGTGGCGGAGAAGTGGGCCGACGACCTCGGCGGCACGCCGCTGGCGTTCATCCACAAGACCCGCGACCCCAGCAAGCCCAACCAGGTGGTGGCCAACCGCGTCGTCGGTGACGTCGAGGGCCGGCTGTGCGTGCTGGTCGACGACATGATCGACACCGGCGGCACGATCACCAAGGCCACCGAGCAGCTGCTGGCGGCCGGCGCGAAGGACGTCATCATCGCGGCCACCCACGCGGTGCTGTCCGGCCCGGCGGTGGAGCGGCTGTCGTCCTGCGGCGCGAAGGAGGTCGTGCTGACCAACACGCTGCCGATCCCGGAGGAGCGCCGGTTCCCGAACCTGACGGTCCTGTCGATCGCCCCGCTGGTCGCGGAAGCGATCCACCAGGTCTTCGAGGACGGCTCGGTCACCAGCCTCTTCGACGGCCGCGCCTGAGCCGCTGGTTCCAGGCGCACCCGCGGCGATGGCTCGTGAGCGTTTTGGAGTGCCATAGCGATCCAAAACGCTCACGAGCAAGAGCGCGAACAGAACGGCCCCGGTCCAGCTGGACCGGGGCCGTTCTGTTTTCGGAATTTCCCGAATTCGCCTGAAATTGGGCGTCGCCGCGTCCGTCCCGGCTCAGACGGTGGTGACGACCTCGTCGTAGTCGAGGCGGGGCAGGCGGTCGAACCAGGGGTTCTCGCCCGGCTTGCCGATGTTCACCACCACCAGCGCCTGCTGGTTGCCGCCCGGGAAGAACTCCGCGTCGAGGCCCGCCTTGTCGAAACCAGTCATCGGGCCGGCCACCAGCCCGGCGGCGCGCACGCCGAGGATGAAGTACGCGATCTGCAGGCTCGCGTTGAGCTTCGCATTGGTCAGCCGGAGCTCTTCGTTGCCGGCGAACATCTCCCGAACGCCCTCCGCGTGCGGGAACACCCGCGGCAGGTTCTCGTGGAAGTCGGTGTCGGCGGCCAGGATCGCCACCAGCGGGGCCTTCTCGGTCTTGACCCGGTTGCCCTCCATCAGGTGCGGCAGCAGCCGCTGCTTGCCCTCTTCGGAGCGCACCAGCACGATCCGCAGCGGCTGCTGGTTCATCGATGTCGGGGCCCACTTGACCAGGTCGTAGATGGCCTGGATCTGCTCGTCGGTGACCGGCTCGTCGCTGAAGCTGTTGGCGGTGCGGGCCTCGCGGAACAGCAGGTTCTGGGCGTCCGCGCCGAGCACCAGCTGCTCGGTCTGGTCGATCGCGGTCATGAACTCACTCCTGGAGCGGTCGGGATTCTGGGGATCGCCCACGCGCGGAGCGCGGGCCGATCCGTCCTATACCAACATTGCTTGAGCTTTCAAATATTCCGGAACCGGCCTACTGTGACCGGCGCCACGACGACGCGTCAGTAGCCGACCGTGAAGCGCTGCCGCCGGTGCGCGGGCTTCTCCAGCTCGTCGACGAACGCGATCGCGTAGTCGTCGCCGCCGATCGCGGAGTTGCCGTCGGCGTCGGTCACCAGCACGTCGCCGCCGAGCCGGTAGGAGCCGGTCCGCTCGCCCGGAGCGTAGGCCCCGAAGGTCCCCGCCGGGCTGAGGTAGAACCAGTCCACCTCGGCGGGCGCCTGCTGGAGCGCCGCGAGCACCTCGGCGTGCGCGCCGGCCTCCGGCTTGAACTCGTCCGGGAACTCCGGCGTGTCGATCACCCGCGGGCCGCCCTCGGCAACGCGCAGGCTCCCCGCGCCACCGACCACGCCGATCCGCAGCCCGTGCCGCTCGGCCGCCGCGAACAGCGTGGGCACCGCGTCGAGCAGCTTCGTGCCGTCGGGCATCGGCCGCCCCGGGATCGCCACCAGCAGCGCGTCCGCGCCCGCCGCGACGTCGAGCACGAACTGCTCGTCGTGCAGCGAACCCGCCGTCCTGGGCTCGGCCAACGACTCGACGTCCCGGGCCACGCCGATCACCTCGTGACCGCGCCGCTTCGCTTCCCGCAGGATCCCGCCGCCGGCGTAGCCGGTCGCGCCGAACAGAACCAGTCGCATCGCTTCCTCCTCGTGTGCTGGTCATCGACGCTAACCACCGGTTACCGGTGACTTCAACGTGCGCTGAGTTCCTGCGGGTAACCATTGGCCGGAGAGGGCCGGAACCGGGTCGGGTCACCCGTGCGAAAACGACTATGCAAGCACCGTTTAGACTATTCGGGTTGCCTCGGCGAGGTCGGGACGTTCGCCCGGCGTGATCGGCGCGGTGGCACGGTGGCCGCCGACCAATTTGGTTGGTGCACTGATGTCGCTCACACCCCGGGTGCCCGTTCGGCACCGCGTCGTAATCACGCCAGTAGCGCGCCCCACCGCCGCAGGCCAGCGACCAATTCACGTTCCGCCCGACGTCATGAGGAGTGCACCACCGTGTCCGAGGTACGTATCGCCGTCGAGCAGCGCACCGAGTTCGGCAAGGGAGCGGCTCGCCGCACCCGCCGCGCCGGCAAGATCCCCGCGGTCCTCTACGGTCATGGCTCCGACCCGAAGCACCTGTCCCTGCCTTCCGTGGAGTTCGCCCGCGCCATTCGCGAGAACGGGCACAACGCGGTGCTGACGCTTGATGTGTCCGGCGGCGACAGCGAGCTCGCGCTGACCAAGACCATCACCACGCACCCGATCAAGAACTACATCGAGCACGTCGACCTGCTGCTGGTCAAGCGCGGCGAGAAGGTCACCGTCGCGGTGCCGGTCGTGCTTTCCGGCGAGGCCGGCCCCGGTGGCCTGGTCAGCCAGGAGATCACCGAGGTCGAGATCGAGGCCGAGGCCCTGCACATCCCCGAGCAGCTGGAGCTGTCGATCGCCGGTGCCGAGATCGGCACCCAGTTCCACGCCTCCGACATCCAGCTGCCCGCGGGCGTCACGCTGCAGGCCGACCCCGAGGCGCTGGTCGTCAACGTCTCCGAGGCCGCGGCTTCGATGGCCGAGGAAGCCGTCGGGGCGACCGAAGGCGAGACCGCCGAAGAGGCCTGAGCCTCCGACGTCGGGCGCACCGCGCGCCGTCCCGAACCGTTCGGTCGGGACGGCGCGCTGCGTGCCATCTAGGGTCTGTTCCACAAGCGGCGTCAGCCGCTTGCGGTGTGGGACTCAGCTCGCACCGCCGCGGGTTCTCAGGCGTCTCCTCGCGAGGACAGCCCCGACGTGGTGAATTGGCATTCATGATGTCGGGGATCCCGCAGCGAGAAGGCGACGGTAATTCCCGCAGGGGGCCGCCACCCGCACCGCCACGCAAGCAATCTTCGGCACAGTCCTTAGAGCAGGAGACTTCTTCCCGTGAGCACTCCGGATTCGGTCGCTTTGATCGTCGGACTCGGCAATCCCGGGCCGCGCTACGAGGGAAACCGGCACAACATCGGTTTCCTGGTCGCCGACGAGCTCGCCGACCGGGTCGGCGGGAAGTTCAAGGCGCACAAGGCCGGCGCCGAGGTCGTCGAGGGACGGCTGGCCGGTGCGCGCGCCGTGCTGGTGAAGCCGCGCTCGTTCATGAACCTCTCCGGCGGCCCGGTGGCCGGCGCGGTGAAGTTCTACAAGGTGCCGCCGGAATCCGTGATCGTGATCCACGACGAGCTCGATCTGCCGTTCGGCACCATCCGGCTCAAGCGCGGCGGCGGCGAGAACGGCCACAACGGGCTGCGTTCGATCAGCAAGTCCATCGGCACCCGCGACTACCTGCGGGTCCGCTTCGGCATCGACCGCCCGCCCGGCCGGATGGATCCGGCCGACTACGTCCTGAAGGACTTCTCGGGTGCCGAGCGCAAGGAGCTCGCGTACTTCATCGACGTCTGCGCGGACGCGGTGGAAGCCCTGGTCACCAACGGCCTCGAAGCCGCCCAGAACCGCTTCCACTGACACCCCAGGCGGCGATTTCGCGCGAAATCGCCGCCCCCGGTGACCACCGGATCGGCGCGATCGTCCACATTGGTCAGTTGCTGGGGACCAGGGACGCGGTGGCGGCTCGTTTGAGCTTCCCGGACGGGGTTTTCGGCAGCGAGCCCGGAGCCAGCACCACGACCGCCGACGGGCGCACGCCCACCGCGTCGACGATGCGCGCCGCGACCTCCTTGCGCAGCGCCTTCTCCGCGGTCTCATCGCCCGCCAGGCGCGACTCCAGCACCACCGCGAACCGCTCGCGCCGGCTCCCGGCGTCCTGCCGGACCGCGGCGGCGTTGCCCGCGCGCACGCCCTCGACCTGGCAGGCGGCCCGCTCGATGTCCACCGGGTAGATGTTGCGGCCGCCCATGATGATCACGTCCTTGCGGCGCCCGCAGATCACCACCTGGCCGTCGACCAGGTAGCCCTCGTCCCCGGTGTCCAGCCAGCCGTCATCGTCCTGTGTGGACAGCGGGCCGTCCATGGTGAGGTAGCCCGGCGTCACCGCCGCGCCCCGGATCCGCAGCCGCCCCACCTGCCGCTCCCCCAGCCGCCGGCCGGAGTCGTCGACGACGTCGACCTCCAGGCCCGGCAACGGGTTTCCCAGCAGCGCGAACCGCCGCGCCCGCTCGGCGTCCGGCGACACCGGCTCGGCCCGCCGCTGCTGCTCCAGCGCGTCCGCGTCGACGGCGTCGACCTCCAGCCCGCGCCCCAGCGGCGCGAACGACACCGCGAGCGTCGCCTCGGCCATCCCGAATGCGCACACCATGCAGTCCGAGTTCAGCCCGAACCGGGCGCCCGCGTCGGTGAACGCCTGCGCCGCCGCCGGATCGATCGGTTCGGCGCCGTTGAGCGTGAACCGCAGGCTCGACAGGTCGAAGTCGCCGTCGTCGGCGCGGGCCATCCGGCGGCCGACGATGGCGTAGGCGAAGTTCGGGGCGGCGGTCACGGTCGCCCCGTACCGGCTGATCAGCTCGGGCCAGAGCAGCGGCCGGGCCAGGAAGTCCGCCGGGGTGACCTTGACCGCCGACATGCCGATCGCCATCGGCACCGTCAGGCAACCGACCATCCCCATGTCGTGGAACAGCGGCAGCCAGGACACGGCGACGTCGCGCGCGGGATCGAGCTGGGCGGCGGAGACCATCGCCCGCAGGTTGGCGAAGAGGTTGCCGTGGGTGATCCGCACGGCCTTGGGATCGGCGGTGGAACCGCTGGTCAGCTGCAGCAGGGCGGTCGCGTCCTCGTCGACGTCGACCAGCTCGGCGATCGGTTCGCCGCCGGTGAGCCCGGCCAGGTTCCGGCAGCCGATCGCGTTCTCCTCCAGCACATCGGCGAGCTGCTCGAACGGGGCGCCCAGCAGCACCAGCCGGGCGCCGATCATCTTGAGCACCCGGACGGTGTCCTCGGCCCAGTGCGCGAGATCGGTGCGCGGCGTCGGCTGGTGCAGCATCGTCACGCTGCCGCCGCCGAGCCACACGGCCTGCACGGCGGGAGCGATCAGGCCGGGATCGGCCGCGAGGATCGCGACGACCCGCCCGGGCCCGAGATCGTCGCCCAGCGCGCCGGCCATTCGCAGCGCGTCGGCGTGCACCTCCGCCCACGTCCGGAACCACGGCTCATCGGGCTCGCCCGTCGTGAGCCCCCGCGCCTCCGGGCCGGAGTTCTCCCGTGCGGACGCCACCAGTGTCTCCACGAACCGACTCATGTGACGCAGCTTACGAGCACCGTGATCGCGCGCACAGGTTTCGGCACAACGCCCAGCACATCGAGCGCGCCCGAAGCGCCTCGCGACGGCGAAAGTCCCGATTTCAGGCAAGATCGAGGGCTCGCGCCGCGCCTTCCGAAACGTGAGGAAGGTGCCCAATTTCAGGCGAAATCGGGCACCGCCAGGTCAGCCGAGCTGGTCGGCGAGCTCCATCCAGCGCATTTCGACTTCGTCCTTCTCCTGCTGAAGCCCGCGCAGCTCCGCGTTCAGCTCCGCCAGCCGCTCCGGCGCTGTCGCGGCCTCCGCGAGCTTCTCGTGCAGTAGCGCCTCGCGCTCCGCGAGCTTGTCGAGCTGACGCTCGCAGCGCGCGAGCTCCTTGCGCGCCGCGTGCTCCTCCGCTCCGGAGAGCCCTCGCGGCTTCGCCGCGCCCGTCGCCTGCTTGCCGACGCTGTCTTCGGCGGCTCCCAGCAGCGACTGCCGCCGCTGCAGGTATTCGTCGATGCCGCCCGGCAGGTGCGTGAGGCTGCCGTCGCCGAACAGCGCGTGCACGCTGTCGCACACGCGCTCCACCAGGTAGCGGTCGTGGGAGACGACCACCAGCGTGCCGGGCCAGGTGTCCAGCAGGTCTTCGAGCTGCTGCAACGTGTCGATGTCGAGGTCGTTGGTGGGCTCGTCGAGGACCAGCACGTTCGGCTCGGCCATCAGCAGCCGGGCCAGCTGCAGCCGGCGGCGCTCGCCGCCGGAGAGGTCTTCGACTGGCGTCCACTGCCGGCCCTTGCCGAACCCGAAGCGCTCGCCGAGCTGCGAGGCGGACAGCTCGTACTTGCCGAGCGTGACCCGCTCGGCGACGTCTTCGATCGCCTCCAGCACCCGCCAGTGCCCGGGCAGGTCGTGCAGTTCCTGGGTCAGGTGCGCCAGCCGCACCGTCTTGCCCTCGGTGCGCTTGCCCGCGTCAGCTTCGCGTTCTCCGGCGAGCAGTTTGAGCAGCGTGGTCTTGCCGGAGCCGTTGACGCCGACCAGGCCGATCCGGTCGCCGGGGCCGATGCGCCAGGTGACTCCGTCCAGCAGCGTGCGGTCGGCGATCCGGAGGTCGACGTCCTCCAGCTCCAGCACCGTCTTCCCGAGGCGCCGCTTGGCGAACGCCACCAGCTCGACGGTGTCGCGCGGCGGTGGCACGTCGGCGATCAGCGCCTCGGCGGCCTCCATCCGGTACCGGGGCTTCGAGGTGCGGGCCTTCGCGCCGCGCTGCAGCCACGCGAGCTCCTTGCGCGCGAGGTTCTGCCGCTTCTCCTCGGCTTGCTGGGCGATGCGGGCGCGTTCGGCGCGGGCGAAGACCCAGTCGGCGTAGCCGCCTTCGTACTGCTCCACGCGGCCCTGGACGACCTCCCAGGTGCGGTTGCAGACGGTGTCCAGGAACCAGCGGTCGTGGGTGACGATCACCAGCGCGCACTTGCGCTCCAGCAGGTGATCGGCCAGCCAGTGCACGCCTTCGATGTCCAGGTGGTTCGTCGGCTCGTCGAGCACCAGCAGGTCCAGGTCGCGCACCAGCGCGGCGGCCAGCGCGACGCGGCGGCGCTCGCCGCCGGAGAAGTCGGTGACCGGGGTGTCCAGTCCGAGGCGGGTCATGCCGAGGCCGCTGAGCACCGAACGCACCTGCGGATCGGCGGCCCATTCGTGCTCGGCGCTGAAGCCGTGCGGGTCGAGCACCGCGTTGCGCACCGTGGAGTCGGCGGGCAGCTCGGTGCGCTGCGTGACGACCGCCATCCGCAGGTCGCGGGTCTGGCTGGCCCGGCCGCTGTCGGGCTCCGCGATGCCGGCGAGCACCTCCAGCAGCGTGGTCTTGCCGCCGCCGTTGAGCCCGACGACCCCGATGCGCTCGCCCGCCGAGACTCCGAGCGAAACGCCGTCCAGCAGCGGGCGCACGCCGTAGCTCTTGCTGACCGATTCCAGATTGACCAGGTTCACCATCGGGTGTTCGTCTACTCCATCAACTGCGTTGCGTGATCAGGGCTGGGCCAGGGACGATTTCGCGAGAAATCGACGTTCACCCGGGTGACGGGTGATTTCTCGCGAAATCGGCACCTCGCTAGGCGTGGACCTGGGGCGGGGTGGGTCGGTGGGTGGGCTCTTCGGAGACCACTCGGGCTCCCGGGACGGGGCCGTGGGCGACGCGGACCGTGCGGCACACGCCCGCGCCGGAGAGCTCCGCCGCCACCCGGACCGCCGCGTCCGCGTCGGTGCAGAGGAATGCGCAGGTTGGGCCCGAGCCCGAGACGATGCCGGCGAGCGCGCCGGCCTGCACGCCCGCGCGCAGCGTGCGCCGCAGCCCGGGGCGCAGCGACACGGCCGCGGCCTGCAAGTCGTTGCCCAGCAACAGGGCGAGCTGCCGCGGGTCGCCGGAGGCCAGCGCCTCCAGCAGCGGCTCGACCTCTCCGACGCGGTTCGGCTTCGACTCCGCCCGCAGCCGGTCGAGTTCGGTGTAGACGCCGGGCGTGCCCAGACCGCGGCGATCGAGTGCGATGACCCAGTGGTAGGTGTGCCGCGCCAGCACCGGCACGAGCCGCTCACCGCGACCGGTGCCCAGCGCCGTGCCGCCCTGCAGCGAGAACGGGACGTCGCTGCCCAGCTTCGCGGCGATCTCGCTGAGGTCGTCGCGGCCCAGCTCCAGCCGCCAGAGGTGGTTCAGCGCCAGCAGGGTCGCCGCCGCGTCGGCGCTGCCGCCGGCCATCCCGCCGGCGACCGGGATGCCCTTGCTGATCGACAGCCGCACCCCGGGTTCCTCCGGATCGCGCCCGCTGTGCTCGGCGAGCAGCTGCACGGCCTTCCAAGCGAGGTTGCTGGGGCCGGTGGGCACCGAGTCCGCGCCGTCGCCGTGCACGTCGATGCCCGGTTCCTCGGCGACCAGCACGGTGACCTCGTCGGTCATCGACAGCGCTTGGAAGACGGTGACCAGCTCGTGGTAGCCGTCCGGGCGCGGGTCACCGACCGACAGGTGCAGGTTCACCTTGGCCGGGACGCGAACGGTGATGGGGGTAGGAACCACGGAGAGCACTCTTAGAGCGTACGTGTCGGGGAAAGCTCGCCGCCGACTTCCCTGCGTACAGGACCGGAAAATACGGTGAAAGGCACCGCCGGGCGATCAACTCGCTCGAAGGTGCCCTTCACCGCGGATGCTCCGGTCAGGCCGCCGGGATGACGGCGACGCCGCCGTACTTCTGGTTGATGAAGTCCTTGACCTGCTGGGAGCGCAGCAGCTCGGCGAGCTTCTGGATCCGCGGGTCCTTCTCCAGCGCCGGGCTGGTCACCAGGCCGTTGGCGTACGGGTTGTTCTCCGGGCTCTCCACGACGACCGGGTTCTGCAGGTTCGCCTTGATCGCGTAGTTGCCGTTGACCACCGCGGCGGCGGCGTCGTCCACCGAGCGCGGCAGCTGGTCCGGCGAGAGGTCCTTGAACTTGATGTTCTTGGGGTTCTCGGCGATCGCCGACTCCAACCGGGTGCCCACCGCGGCCTCCGGCTTGAGCTTGATCAGGCCGCCCTGCTCCAGCAGCTTCAGGCCGCGGAACTGGTTCGCCGGGTCGTTGGACAGCGTGACCGTCGCGCCGTCCTGGACCTCCTGCAGCGACTTGACCTTGTTCGAGTACACCGCCAGCGGCTCCAGGTGAACGGCCTGGATCCAGACGAAGTCGCCGCCGCGCTGCTTGCGGTACTCGTCCAGGTAGGGCTGGTGCTGGAAGTAGTTCGCCTCCAGCTCGCCGTTCGCGACGGCCTCGTTCGGCCGGTTGTAGTCGTCGAACTTGACGATCTCGATGTCGAGCCCGGCCTGCTGCGCCAGGTTGTCCTTGACGTACTGCAGGATCTCGCCGTGCGGCGTCGGGCTGACCGCGACCCGCAGCGGGGCGTTCGGGTCGGTGGAGACCTGGCTGCCGCCGCCGCACGCGGCCAGCACCACGCCGGCCGCGGCCACCAGGGCGGCAAAACGCAAACGCATCAGAGTTCGTCCTTTCTGGACAGTGGTTGGGAAGTCATCCCAGTCGAGAGAAGAATCAGGTGGGCGTCGCCCACGCGGGTCAGCTCGTCGCGCTCCGGCGCCGGTCGACGAGCTTCGCGGTCCGGTCGGTGATCAGCTGCATCGCGAAGGCCAGCACACCGAGCACGACCACCGATCCCCACAGGATCCGGTCGTCGTAGCCCTGGTAGCCGTCCTGGATCGCGGTCGTGCCCAGCCCGCCGCCGCCGATCGCGCCCGCCATCGCGGCGTAGCCGACCAGCGCCACCGCGGTGACGCCGACCGCGCCGACCAGCGCGGCCCGCGCCTCGCCGAGCAGCACCGTCCAGACGATCCGCAGCCGGCTCGATCCGGTCGTGATCGCGGCCTCGACCACGGTGAAGCTGACCTCGCGCAACGCGTTCTGCGTCAACCGCGCGAAGAACGGGACGGCGCCGATGGTCAGCGGCACGATCACCGCGGTGCTGCCGATCGACGTGCCGATCAGCAGCCGGGTGAACGACGCCAGCACCACCAGCAGAACGACGAACGGCACCGAACGCACCACGTCGACGACCACGCCGAGCACCCGGTACAGCACGGGCTTCGGGTTCAGGCCGACCGGCGAGGTCAGGTGCAGCAGCACCCCGAGCGGCAGGCCTCCCAGCACCGCCAGCAGGGTCGACACCAACACCATGTAGAGCGTTTCGACCGTCGCTTCACCAAGAATTCCAACGACCTCCGACCAGGGGGTCACATCACTCACGCAGCAGCTCCGTCAACGCACACCGGGGCGCGTCGCACATGCGCGTCCCGCTCGACCATCCACTTCAGGGCCGCCTCGGCTCGCTCGCCGGTCAGGCCGACCTTGAACTTAGCCACGGGCGTGTCGCCCAGCCTGGTCAACCCGCCGCCCAGGATCGCGAGTTCGACCCCGAACTGGCTGGCTGCCTCCGGCAGCAACGCGCCGACCGCGGCGAATCCGACCAGCACGACCTCGGCGACGACGTCGTGCCGCCCGCCCGGCCGCAGCGAATCACCCTGGTCGGTGCCCGGCAGCAGCGAGTCGCCCACCCGGCTGCCCGGCTCGGCGACCAGGTCGATGACCTTGCCGTGCTCGACCACCCGGCCGTCCTCCAGCACCGCGACGTCGTCGGCGATCTTGCGCACCACGGCCATGTCGTGGGTGACCACCAGCACGGTGACGCCAAGCTCGGCGCGGGCGCGGTCCAGGACCGTGAGCACCGAGTCGGTGGTGCCCGGGTCGAGCGCCGAGGTCGGCTCGTCGGCCAGCAGCACCGACGGCTTGGCGGCCAGCGCACGCGCCACCGCGATCCGCTGGCGCTGCCCGCCGGAGAGCTGGTCGGGGTAGACCGAGGCCTTGTCGGTCAGGCCCACGAGGTCCAGCAGCTCGCCGACGCGGGTGCGCCGCTGCGGGCCGCTGACACCGGCCGCTTCCAGCGGCAACGCGACGTTGCCCGCGGCGGTGCGCTGCCGCAGCAGCGAATCACCTTGCGGCACAACGCCGATCTGCCGGCGGGCGGCGCGAAGCGCCTTGCCGCCAAGGGAAACCAGGTCGGTGCCGTCGACGCGGATGGCGCCGCCGTCCGGCTTCTCCAGCAACGCGATGCACCGGGCCAGGGTCGACTTGCCAGCCCCGCTCGGACCGACCACGCCGCACACCGCGCCGGCCGAAACCTCCATCGACACGCCGTCGAGGGCGCGGACGGTTCCGTTGTTGTGCTGGAAAGACTTGGTCAGGTTCTCGACTGTGATCACGATCGGCTCCACATCAGCTCGCGACGGCCGCGCACACGCAAGGGCGGCAGGCCAAGGAACTTCGGAAAGGGAGGAAGGACTGGGTCACATCTCGCGACGACAGGCGGTGGTGGTGCGACGCCCGTGGTCGATGACGCGACGCTGCGTCAGCAGCCTCCGGATGTGGTTCTGCCGGGATCGGGCCAGCTGTGCTCGGGTCTGACCCGCGGGCGGGCTGGCTAACAGCGCGTTGGACTCCACAACAACTCCATCGGTCCTGGCGTTAGCACCTGCCCGAATCGGGTGGTTGCTGCGGCGTCGCGGAGCCAGGTCTCTCGGCCGCTCGGGATGGATTTCCCGAATAGTAGAACCCACTGGCGGATTCCAGCGCAAGTTGATAGCCGTCACTTTCCGAAATCGTCTGCCAAATCACACACCCGGACGAGCGGGAATTTTCCTGGCACACCAGGTGTTGTCGGTGACTCCGAGTAGTGGATCGATCTCGGTTGGCAAGCGCCCGGAAGGGTGGTTCAGTGGCCGCTCTCGGTAGCCGCGGCCTCCGCGATGCGCGCGAAGTCGGCGATCTCCAGCTGCTCACCGCGAATCGACGGATCCACCCCGGCGGCCCGGAGAACGGCCTCCGCGCGCGCCGCGGACCCGGCCCAGCCGGACAGCGCGCCGCGCAACGTCTTGCGCCGCTGCGCGAACGCCGCGTCCACCACCCGGAAGACGTCCTGGCGCGGCGCGGTCGACGGCGGTTCGACGCGCTCGAAAGACACGAGGCCGGAGTCCACATTGGGCACCGGCCAGAACACCTTGCGCGGCACCGGACCCGCGCGCCGCACGTCGGCGTACCACGCGGCCTTGGCGCTGGGCACGCCGTAGACCCGGCTGCCCGGCTTGGCGGCCATCCGGTCGGCGACCTCGGACTGCACCATGACCAGGCCGCGCCGCAGGCTCGGCAACTCGGCCAGCAGGTGCAGCACCACGGGCACGGCCACGTTGTACGGCAGGTTCGCGACCAGCGCGGTCGGCGGCGCCGGGAAGTCCGCGGCGCTCACCCGCAGGGCGTCGGCCTCGATCACGGTGAGCCGATCGGCGAGCGCCGGGGCGAACTCGGCGGCGGTGCGCGGCAGCCGCGCCGCGAGCACCGGATCGATCTCGACGGCCGTCACGGCGCCTGCGGCCGGAAGCAGGGCGAGCGTCAGCGAGCCCAGGCCGGGGCCGACCTCCAGCACGACGTCGTCGGCCGTGACCGACGCCGCGGCCACGATGCGGCGCACCGTGTTCGGGTCGTGCACGAAGTTCTGGCCGAGCTTCTTCGTCGGGCGGATGTCGAGCTCCTCGGCCAACCGGCGCACGTCGGCCGGGCCGAGCAGAGTCGCCTGCTGGTCGTCCACACGGAAAAACTACCCGCGCCCCGAAGCCACCGTCCCCGCACCCCGACCAGCAGAACCGCGAAGGGCACCTACCACCGGATCATCCGGCAAGAGGTGCCCTTCGGGACAACGGGAAATGCTCAGCTGAGGCCGAGCTTGGAGGAGCAGCCCGGCCAGGCTCCGTAGCCGCCGCCTCGGGCCGCGCGGACCTTCTCCGCGACCGCGATCTGCTGCTCGCGGCTGGCCTGGTGCGGGTACGGCGCGTACTGGTCGCCGCCGTAGGCGTCCCAGGTGGACTTGTTGAACTGCAGGCCGCCGTAGTAGCCGTTGCCGGTGTTGATCGCCCAGTTGCCGCCGGCCTCGCACTGCACCAGCTTGTCCCAGACCCCGCTGCTCGGCGGCTGCTTCCCGCCGACGCGCACGACCTTGGGCTGCGCTTCCTTGGTGATCTTCTCGCCGACGGCTTCCCGGCCGGTTTCCTCGCCGTTGCGGGTGGTGACCCGGGTGAACACGATCTTCTCGCCGGGCACGCCGGGGAACTCGACCCGCTCCTCGCCCTTGAACATCGTGTTGTCGACGATCTCCTGCACCGGAGGCGCAACCGGCGTCGTCACGTTGATGACGGTGCTGCCGGTGCGGTCGATGCGCACCTCGGCGCCGGTGACCAGCTTCTGGTCGCCGCCGGGCGTGATCTGGTCCTCGGGGCCGAGCTCGAGCTTCTGCTCCTTGACCAGCTCGTCGATGTTGACGGCGGTCGTGGTCAGCTGCCGCGGCTCGTTCCCACCGTCGAAGACGGTGATGTTCTTGCTGGTCTTGATGACCAGGTCCAGGCCCTGCTCGGGCACGGCCATGGTGCGGTCGGCGGAGAGCCACGCCCCGTCGGCCGGCACGCCGAGCTGGCGCAGCGCCTGGTCCACCGTGACCGAGCGGACCCATTCCTCGCGCTGCTCGCCGTCGACGTTCAGCTTCAGCAGCCGCCCGCGGTCGAGGGTGATGGTGTCGCCGTGGCTGACCTTGGCCTGCGGCGAGGGGCTGAGCGCGTCGTGCTGGCCGACGGCGATGCCCTCGTCCTCGAGCACGTCGGCGACGGTGCCCTCGTAGGTGCTGACGGTGCGCTCGTGCCCGTCGACCTCGACGGTCACCGACTTGTCCATCGCGGCGGCCGCGCCGCCGGTGCCGGTGAGGGTGAGCAGCACGCCGGCCACCGCGCCCTTGAGGAAGCGCCGCTTCCAGGTGGTGATCGCCTCGACGACTTCCTGCGGCGGAGTGTCGTCCTCCTCCGCCTCAGGCAACGCGTCCGGGATGACCAGCGGCGGCAGCACCGTGGTCTCGGCGTTGATCAGCCGGATGACCTCGTCGACGTCGATCTCGGCGGTGGCGAGCATGTCCTCGGCGTCCGGGCCGAGGACCTCGTAGATGTCCGCCGGGGTGATGTCGAGCGCGCCCGGCGGGAAGCTCGGGTGGTCATCAGCCGGGTACCGCTGCGGCTCCGGGCGGTCCAGGAGTCCGACTGCGGTGTGCTGTTCGGCCTGAACCGGGGTGAACCAGTCCGTCGTAGGCTCGAAGGATTCGGCCCAGTAGCCGTCGTCCGACCGGTAGGCATGGCCGGGATAGCTGGGCTCGCCGCGTCCGTTCACAGGGTCGTTACCTCCCGAAGGCGGAAGTCGCGCTCGCGTGATGCGGAACGGGGGCGGTGTCGGGCGAGACCCATGTCGTCGCTCAACTCCCTCGCTCCTCGCGTGCACACAACCTTCGTGCTTCGTGTCTGTATCCGACTCCCGCAGCCAAGCGCCGTCCTAGCCGACCGGAGCTCCTTTGCCCACGGCCCGCTTCCCCGACGTACACCGGCGAGACTTACGGGCGTTCCCCATGACTGGTTGTCATCGGTTACGAGGCCGAGACTCTAGCGTGATCAATGGATGCAGCCAAGGACCCCGATCCAGCTTGTGATCTGCATTACGCCGAGTTGCCGAGCAACCGAGCACGACCAGTAAGCGAGATCGCCCGCTTTTGGTCCATTCGGGGGTACCGTCGGCGGCCCGTTAACTGGGCGACCGGCCAGCTTGGTGACATATCACACGTCCCCGACACCTGCGGTTTCCATGATCGGCACCGCGGGTTCCGGGCCGGGAACGGAGCCCGGCCCGAGCACGCAACGCGCTCGGGCCGGACCCTCCCTCCCCTCACCCGAGGGGTCTGTGCCCCCGCAGCGAGTCGATCACCTCATCGCGGCAATCCCAGCTTCCGCGCGCACGCGGGCCAGGCGCCGAAGCCGCCGCGCGCAACGCGCAGCGCCTCCGCGATGACGATCTGCTGCTCCCGCGACGCCCGGTGCGGGAACCGGTGGAACTGGTTGCCGCCGTGCGCGGCCCAGGTCCGGCGGTTGAACTGCAGGCCGCCGTAGTAGCCGTTGCCCGTGTTGGCGGCCCAGTTGCCGCCCGATTCACACTTCGCGAGCCGGTCCCAAACGCTCGCCCGCGCGGTTGGCGGCGCGCTCGGAGACGCCGCCGCCATCGGCGCCGCACCGCAGACCACGATGCTCGCCACTACCGTCGCCTTCGCGAACAAACCGAACTTCATCGCAATCCTGACTGCCGTGCCTCCGGGCAGGAGGTTCTCCGCCCAGCGGGCGGAATTTCGGGGTGCTAGCCCCCATCCCGGCTTCCGAAGTGGACGGTAGGGACCGCGTCGCGGACTGCAAGCGGGCGCGATTCGGCGCGCAGTATCAAAGAACGGCGAGTGAGAAGAATACGGGTGGGGTTACGCCTGATCGAGCCGAAATACTCGCTCGGCCGTGGCCGTGGTCGCTACCACGAGTTCTTCAAGCGTCATGCCACGGAGTTCCGCAAGGTCCTGAAGGGTGTAATTGACGCAGTACGGCTCGTTCGGGCGTCCACGGAACGGGTGTGGAGTCAGGAACGGCGCGTCGGTCTCCACCACGAACTGCTCCAGCGGCACCAGCTGCGCGGCCTCCCGGAGCGCCTTGGCATTGGCGTTGCGGAAGGTCGCCGTCCCGGCGAAGGACAGCACGTAGCCGGCGTCCACGCAGGACCGCGCGAACTCGGCGTCCCCGGAGAAGCAGTGGAACACCACGGTTTCGGGGGCGCCCTCTTCGGCCAGGATCCGCAGGATGTCCTGGTGCGCCTCGCGGTCGTGGATCATCAGCGGCTTGCCGGCGCGCTTGGCTAGGTCGATGTGCCAGCGGAAGGCCTCCTGCTGCGGCTCCGGCGGCGAGTAGTCCCAGTAGTAGTCGAGCCCGGTCTCGCCGACCGCGACCACCCGGGGGTGCTCGACGAGCTGCTCCAGCACCCGCCGGTCGGCGTCGTCGAAGTCCTTCGTCCGGGTGGGATGCAGCGCCACCGCGGCGAACACCCGGTCGTCCCAAGTGGACGCCTCGACGGCCCACTGCGCGGAGGCGATGTCGTCGGCGACGGTCACCACCCGGCCGACGCCTGCGGCCTGCGCGCGGTCCACGATGGCGCGCACCTCGTCGGGCGTCTTCGCGCCGCACGCGTCGAGATGGGTGTGCGCGTCGACCGCCGAGGCCGGCAGCGCCTCCGGCACCGGCGGCAACTCCCGCTTCTTGTCCCGCTTGCTCATCGCACCTCCCACGCGGTGGAGGGCACCTCCGGGCGGCTCGCCTGCCCGAAGATGCCCTCCACGTCGAAGAATCAGCTCTCGATCGGGGCCCACTCGGGGCCGGTCTCGCCGAGCTTCGGGTCCAGCTTGGCGAACAGCGGCGTCGGCTTCTGCAGCGGCGTGCCGACCTCGATCTCGGTGGACCGCCACGCAGCCTGCTCGCCGGCGTAGTCGCCCATCAGCACCGGGTACTCGATGCTCTCGTCGTCCAGGTCGGTCACCTCGCGGATCTCCGGCTGCGCCGACCAGACCCCGGTGCCGCCGAGCAGCTCGTGCACCTTCTGCGCCGAATGCGGCAGGAACGGGGTGAGCAGCGTGTTGGCGTCGGAAACCACCTGCAGCGCCGTGTGCAGCACGGCGTCCCGCCGGTCCGGGTCGTCCTTGAGCTTCCACGGCTCCTGGTCGGACAGGTACTTGTTCGCCGCCGAGACGACCCGCATGGCCTCCTGCGAGGCGGCCTTGAACCGGGACCGCTGCAGGTGCGCGCCGACGGTGCCGAAAGCGTTGCGGGACAACGCCTTCAGCTCTTCGTCGGCGGCGTGGGGCGCGGTCGGCGCGGGCACCGCGCCGTTGTTCTTCGCGGCCATCGAGATGGACCGGTTGACCAGGTTGCCCCACTCGTTGGCCAGCTCGAAGTTGGTGCGCCGGACGAACTCGTCCCAGGTGAAGTCGGTGTCCTGGTTCTCCGGCCCAGCGACCGAGATGAAGTACCGCAGGGTGTCCGGGCCGAACTCGCGCAGGAAGTCCCGCACGTAGATCACCGTGCCGCGGGAGGTGGAGAACTTCGACCCGCTCATGGTGAGGAACTCGCTGGAGACGATCTCGTCCGGCAGGTTCAGCTCGCCGTACGGGCCGACCTCGCCGCCGCGGTCGCCCTGGCCGTTGTGGCCCATCAGCAGCGTCGGCCAGATCTGGGCGTGGAAGGTGATGTTGTCCTTGCCCATGAAGTAGTAGCCCTGGGCGGCCGGGTCGGTCCACCACTGCTTCCAGGCGTCCGCGTCACCGGTCCGGCGGGCCCACTCGACGCTGGCCGACAGGTAGCCGATCACCGCGTCGAACCAGACGTAGAACCGCTTCATCGGCTGGTCGCGCCAGCCGTCCAGCGGGATCGGCACGCCCCAGTCCAGGTCCCGGCTGATCGCCCGGGGCCGCATGTCCTCGACCAGGTTCTGGGCGAACTTCAGGACGTTGGGCCGCCAGCCGGTGCGCGTGGACAGCCACTTGCCCAGCGACTCGGTGAACGCGGGCAGGTCCAGGAACAGGTGCTCGGTCTCGACGAACTCCGGCTTCTCGCCGTTGATCCGGGACACCGGGTTGATCAGGTCGGCCGGGTCGAGCTGGTTGCCGCAGTTGTCGCACTGGTCGCCGCGCGCGCCGTCGTAACCGCAGATCGGGCAGGTGCCCTCGATGTAGCGGTCGGGCAGCGTGCGGCCGGTGGACGGGCTGATCGCGCCGGTGGTGGTCTTCGGCAGCACGTAGCCGTTGCGGTACAGCGCGAGGAAGATCTGCTGGACGACCTCGTAGTGGTTGCCCGTGGTGGTGCGGGTGAACAGGTCGTAGGACAGGCCGAGGCCCTGCAGGTCCTCGGCGATCACCCGGTTGTACTTGTCGGCGAGCTGACGGGTGGTCAGGCCCTCCTTCTCGGCCTGCACCGAGATCGGCGTGCCGTGCTCGTCGGTGCCGGACACCATGAGCACCCGGTTGCCGGCCATTCGCTGGTAGCGCGAGAAGACGTCCGAGGGCACACCGAAACCGGAGACGTGGCCGATGTGCCGTGGACCGTTCGCATAGGGCCAGGCCACAGCGGTCAACACAGAGGCACTCATGGTGCTTAGCCTACGGTTCGAGGGGTCGTGACCTCGAACCGGTTCTGGTTAATGAAGGTGTTCCGGGCTCGTCCCCCTCAGCAGTGCCGGTAGCGGTGTGAGTGACGAGGGCGGCGAGGGCGGAAGCGGCCGCCGACGACCGGGATCAGCACCGCACGGGCTGGGCGTCGGCGGGGTCGAGGGCGTTGAGCACCATGCGCCCGACGTGCGGGTTGAACGCCACCGCGAGGTGCTCGGAGAAGTCCTGCGGGCAGACGTCCTGGAGCACGATGTTGGTCGCGTTCGGCGCGTCCAGGTGGCCGCTGGTGTACGGGGTGACCAGCTGGTCGTACTTGGTCATGATCGTCGTGTACTCGATACCGGGCACCGCGGCACCGCCCGCGTTGAGCTTCGTCATGAACTCGGAGTCCTTGAAGAACTGGCGGCACGAACCGCACAGCTCGTCCGGGACTTCGCCGACGATCGGCAGCTCCTCGGCCAGCCGGTCGAGCAGCTCCGAGGTGTTCTGCAGCGTCGTGCCGTCGTAGAGCGGGGTGATCGCGACGTAGCGCTGCACCTTCTCCGCTCCGCCCAGGAACTTCAGGTAGTACTGCGGCATCACGGTGCCCTCGGAGTGGCCGACCAGGTCGACCTTCTCGGCGCCGGTGGCGGCCAGCACCCGGTCGACGAAGTCGGCGAGCTCGGGTGCGCTCTCCTCCATCGGCGCGAAACCGCCGGTGACCTGCGGTACCCCGGGCGGGAGGCCGTAGGTCAGGGCGAAGGCGCAGTAGCCCTGGTCGGCCAGCACCGGCCCCAGGTACGCCCAGTTCGTGGTGGCGGCACCGCCGAGGCCGTGGACCAGGACCACCGGCGTCGGGTGCTCGGCGCTGGGCTGGCAGCTCCAGTCGTTCACGCCGGACGGCGCGTCGGCCGTGTCGGGCTGGGCCGTCGCGGGCGTCGCCACCGCGGTGACCGCGAGCAGGGCCGCTAGCGCAGCCAGGACACCTCTGATCCGCATCTTCAACCTCACCTCGTCGTGCGGCTTTTCGATACACAACGGGCTCGGAACCAGGAAGTGACGCGGCCGACCGCAACATCATCCCGACGGCCCAGCCGGCGAGAGCACGCGCGGCTTCAAAGACCCGTGTGCACTTTGTGCTGCTATAGCGACAGAAAGTGCACACGGGTCACTGCTCAACGGGTGGCCGGTTCACGCCAGGTCGGCGCGGAAGAAGTCAACGTTGTACGGGCCCCACTGGGTCAGGGCGAAGTAGATCGCCGGCCGGTCCGCGGCCCACGGATGCTGGAAGCCGCCGTAGAGCCCCGGGCAGTCGGCGCCGGACACCACGACCTCACCGGCGGTCCACGGCCCGGTGAGCTCCGGCGCGGTGCGCAGCACGATCGCCGCGCGCTGCTCGTCGAGGTGCACCGCGAACCACCGGTCGAAGTGCCGGTTGTACTGCACCGACAGCTCGGCGACCGGCGCGGGCAGCACGGGCGCGGCGGCGATCGGGTCGTCGCCCCAGCCGGTGCCGGTCCAGTACTCGTAGGCCGCCGGTTCGAGCAGGTCGTCGGCGCCGACGCGGGCGAGGTGCCCGGCGCCGAACCGGCCGCTCGGGGTGCCGAGCAGGTAGGCGCGGCGGTCCAGCACGCCGGCGAAACCGATCATCTGGAACGGGTGCCCGCCCTGGTCGCGGCGCCGGAACCGGCTCGACCAGGGCTGCCGCGAGTTCGGCCACACCGCCGTCTCCGACTTCGTCCAGGTGGCCCCGCCGTCGTCGGAGTACGCGAGCGCGCCGTAGTTCGTGTGCCACACGCCCGGCATCCCCCACCGCCGCACGGACATGTAGTGCAGGTAGTTGCGGCCGCCGATCGCGATGCCCGCGGTCGGGATCACGGTGTGCTCGCGCACCCCGGTCCGGTCGCCGGGAAGCACCTGCCCGGCCATGCCGTCCGCGCGCGGCAGGACCGAGTCGAACTTCAGGCCGGCGTCCAGATCGGTGTTGGTGGACCGCGCGATCACGTTGTACCGCCAGTCGGCGCGCTTGGGGCCCGCGCCGTGCCCGCCCCAACCGTCGCCGTAGGTGTCCCCGAACGCCGCGAGCACACCGCCCCGGCCGTCGTCCCACATGATCCCGAGATCCGTCGCGTGGATGCCGAACCGGCTGGCCGTGCGGTTGCACGAGTCCTCGCCGGTGATCCTCGTGAGCCTGGTCGCACCGATCACACGCACCATGCGGCCACGGTACGCACGGCGGCCGCGACGCGAGGGAGCAGCGTTTCCGCAGGTCCGGGGCTGTGAGTCTTTTGGGCTGCTATAGAGGCTGTTTGGGATGTGGTGACGTGCGGATGTGGTAACGCGGGCGTTTTGTCTTTGAAGCGGCGCAGCCGCTTAGCCCACCTGGCGCAACCGGCACCGCCGCGGG